>JAKFXO010000030.1 GCA_021731345.1 Candidatus Peribacterales bacterium
GCTCCAGGTGCAGAAGGCGCAGCAGCAGCTCCAGGTGCAGCAGCTCCAGCAGCCGATGCGAAGGCAGGCGCTCCAGCAGCCAAGGCTCCGGCCAAGAAATAATAAGAAGTCTAGGTCTAACCTCAATGCGATTGAGCTCTTTCAAAGAAGCCTCCGCATTTTCGCAGAGGCCGCTTCTGTATTCGGTGATCGTTCTTACTCCGCAAGGCTCCTCTTTTTCTGACGAGCAGCCATGTGAGCTTTGGCACGTCCGCTGTGCATCTCTTTGTACTTGGTGATCTGTGGCTCAAGCTTTTCAATACAGCTATCGAGAGCCTCAAGCGGCATGTACTTGCGAGACTCAACACGAAAAATCTTCTTCGGAAGATGCACTGTGACCATAACCTTGACCTGGTCGCGGTCTTTTTTCGTATCACGCTTCTCAGCTTCGACACGAATGCTCGATCCTTCATCCTTCAGAAAACGGCAGTATGTAGCCAGTTTTCCAATTTTCTTGGCGAGGAGGATGAGCTCTTCGTCGTTGTAGCGGACTCCTTTCTCAAAGTGTTCGACATGCATGGTAATGATGCGGAAAATGGTAGACGCACCGTACCAGAGCCCCTGTTCAGGGGCATCTTCCAAAAAATGGTGTTTTAAGGTATAATACTTAACGAAAACACACACTCACTCCATGGACCTCCAGACACTCTCTGGCAAAGTGCGGCTCAGCCGTTTGCTCACAGAATCCGAACGCGAGTATTGGGTAACTAATCTCGCAACGATGTCCGATGAGCAACTTCTAAAACTAGAGGCAATTTTGCAGGAAGCACAGGAACTCTCATGGACTACATCCATGCAGACGTACATGTCCATCGCGCACAAAGCGACTGCGGCGCTCGCCGCGTAATTTCCCCATTGTTGTATGCCTGAAAATTCTCCCATCGAAGCGTCACGAGGCACCCCGGAAAGTCCGGAGGTCAGAAATCCTCGACAAGAACTCCTCAAGCTCAAAGAGCTAGTTGAGCTTGGCCAGTTCGATGCAACAGTTGATTCGCTCATGGGAACCGCAGTGGAAAAGAAAGACGTACCGGCTGTAAAGATCGATGCATTCGTGCGTTCACTGAGCGCTACCGAACAGGCCGCTCTCGAAAAGTTCTTGGAAGGTAAGCCTGCTGACGAGCGCGCCGCTGCACTACGTACAAAACTACAGGCTCTGAAAACAATCACTCCACCAACTGCGTCCGAAGCCGCTGGAAAAGCTGTAGAGACTCTATCCAGCCTCTCTGAGCCTGCACAGAAAGTGGTCGCTATGCTCGACAAAAGCATCGAACGCCTCACCGCTGGCGGTAAGCTCAACCAGATTGCTGCCAAGATCGGATTCAAGGGTGAGATCGGACCGGCACAGCTCGACTTCGTGAAAAACTTTTTCCTCGGTTACGCAGCCAAGCTCTTTGAGGGCGTGACAGGCTCACTCCGCAAAGTGAATCCGACGGTCGATATTTCCAAAGTGCTCAATCTTCCACTCGAACTTAGGCTCATCAATATCAAAGACCCTGTTCAGAAGGCTAAGTACAAAGCTGCGTACCTAAAGCGTGCAAAGGAATCGACAGGCGTCTTTATCGCGCCAACACTCGATGAAGCGCTGAACCCGCAGGCAGCCGCACCAGTACAACCTGCAACCAAGCCTGCCGAAGCTACGCCGGCAGCACCTTCTGCAGGAGAAAAAGTGGAAGCAAAGCGCATCGTGAAACTCACGGACGGAACGATCTTCGACATTGAACGCGGTAGCGACAAAAAAACGATCATCACGGCTGCTGGTACGAAAGCCGAAGTGAAAGTTGCAGGTGGTGAAACCCTCGACATTCTGGCACTCGACGCCAAAGACAAAGAAAAGGCCGTCGTGACGTTCAAGCTTGTCGATAACCGTTCCATCGCAGTCGACGCAGAAGCCCTCAGAAACGCCGTGCAGAAGAAAGAGAAGTCTCTGACGACTGCCGAAGGCATCAAGATTGAACTTACTGAAATCAAAAACTAATGCCAACTCCTGAAGTAGTACCGGCGCTTTCGCCTGCTGAGCAGCTGGCTGAGATCGTGAAGACTCAGCCAAATCAGGAGATTGAATCCCAAATTAGACAAAGTTCGCTCAGCCAACTTGATGCGATGGCACGCGTGATAGAGGAGAAAAGGATCGTTATTAATGAGAGCGCACGAGCCCTCATTCGGACACAGTATGATGTCTTGGAAAGTGCCAGAAAGAATGAGATAGAACGACTGGCAACTGATCAAAAAACTGAAAAACAACTAGAAGTTGCTTCAAATCGTCTCAAGCATCTTCATCTCATTCGCCTTCTTGAAATCAAAGCTCCCATAGAGCCAGGTACGTCTCGACTAGATTTTGCAGCATCTCTCCTCAGCGGCGTTGTAGAAAGAACAAAAGATATTCCTGTTCTCAAGCATGTTGCAGGACTCCTGAAAGGAATCAGAGGTCGCTCCATCGAACGCGTTTGGTACACAATGCTCGCAACATTCGAAAAAAATCCTACGATTGCAACATCTGCAGGAAACGCAATGCTTGGCTCGTTAGGCCTGCTTATCGGCACGCTCGGCCTGAACTTTGGTGCACGAAAGCGCCTTCTCGAAATTGATGTTCTCGATGCAATCGACGGTGAGAAACTCGTTGGTGAGAACATTACATTTTCCGGTGTCGCTCCAGGAGATCTGGAGAAATTTAAAGACAAGCTGACAACTGCCAATATCCCAGAACTAACAACCAGGTATCTCCGTGACCAGCGAAAGCTGATCGCAGCGGGCTCCCCTATCACTGTCTCACTGGAAGCCATTCTCAATCCTGAAGCCACGCAAAAAAAACTTGCTGAACAAGCTCTAGAGACGAAAAAGAATGCTGTTATCGAACAGTTGAAGCCGCTCAACATCGCACTCGTAACGTTTGGCTCACCAGTTGTAGCCAAGCGTAATAATGCTGGACGTTTTGAAATCACTGTTCCAGAAAACGATGCGGCAATGGCCTCACCGGAAGTGCGTAAGCTTCAGGAAGCGATGGCAAATTTGACGAATGCAAAAGAGATTACGATTGTCTCAGAGAAAGAGCATCTGACACTCGACCTCGCCACCAAGACTGCCGCGATACCTGTGAATGCGGCTGGTATTACCGAATCACTGAACCGTGGATTCTCGTACAGCAACCCACGTCTTGAAAAAATCGTTTTCGCTACGCCAGCAGAACTACCGATCGGCATCATGCAAGCAAAGTTTGATTCCGGCACGCTGCTTCTTGGGGCACATCCGTTACGCACTCAATCCCTTGAGCAAATCAGTGGACTAGAACCACTGTTGGCATCTGCGCAGAACGGCACGCTCTTCACATTCCAAAACGGCAGCTGGGCAGCCCCAGCTCTGCCAACTTCGATCCCGACTCCCTAACCCTTTTACTATGGACGCATCCGCAGCAGAGAAGCCAAAAGAAAATATCTCAGAAGTACCGGCAGATAAGCGTGATGCACTAGCCGCGCTAAAAACAAAACTTGGAACTCAGAATCCTGTTATGGTAGAAAAACTGGATCCGACAAATAAGAGTGCTGTGCTCACGGAACTGAGGGGGCTGAGTCGAATGGTAACGGAGGGCCGTGTGACAGGCGTGACAAAAGTAGAAATTGATAAGATGCATGATGAGATTGAAGGCGCGACACTCATCAGCACACGCCCCATCGAAGAACTCGCTCAGAGCGGACTCGATGCATTTAATAAGCTTGATCCCATGGTCAAGCAAGCAGCGATCGGTACAGCTACCGTAGGAGGTACTGCTCTGGGACTCTTTGGTATCGTCAAATTGTTTAAGAGGACGGGAAAGGCAATAGTGAAGGGGTGGGATACAACCCTCGATGTAGCCGAGGCTGGTGCAAAGAAAATTGGTAGCCTAGTCATGTCGATGATAAAAATTGCGGGTACAGCAGGCGTGGGTGCATTGACGCTTTTCGGTCTGCAGCGCTTCTTTCAAGGACAGGCTCCTACCGAATCTACGGAGAAGAAGTCCTAAGGGTAGAATGCGGCTATGCCGCTCTCGTACTCACAGCTTCAGACGTATCAACGCTGTCCAAAGCAGTACGAATTTGCGGTGGTGAAGAAAATTAGTAGGTCGATCAGCGCAGGTGAGAGTTTTGGCAGCAGCATTCATAATACGCTGCGTCGTTTCGGCGAATTAGAGATGGCAATTGATGGCTCAGGCAAGCGGGAGAAGCCACTGCAACTCTTCACAGAAGAATCCACGCACGATATGGAGACTGAGCTGACTCTAACAACACTTCTGACGCTCTGGCGAGAATGCTTCATAGCGCATGGGTACGCATCCAAAGTAGAAATGGACCAAAAATTTGCCCAAGGTGAAAGAGCTCTCGCAAAATTTTTTGATTGGTGGAATGAGAAGAAAAGAACGGTCGTCTGCATCGAAAAAAGTTTTAAGTTCCCCGTCGCAGGAACAAAAGACATCCTTGCAGGTCGGTTTGATCGAATTGAGCGCAATGAGGAAGGGCTTCACATTATCGATTTCAAATCATCGAACCCGAGACCCCAAGAAAGCCTTGATACTGATTTGCAGCTGTCGGTCTACGCGCTGGCATCCAAGACCATCTGGCCTGATCCAATCGCAAAACTGACGCTGCTGTTCGTCACAGAAGAGGGCTGCATCGAGCACAGTACAACCCGATCAACATCCCAACTCACAGACGCACTGACTAACATTCGTCTGGTGGCAGCACACATGGATGCTAAGGACTTCACAGCTACGCCATCGATCGAAAAATGTCGTCACTGTCCGTACCGCTCCATCTGCCCTGCAAGCGCTATCTAAAATGCTACGCCTGCAAAACTCTTCAGCGCCATTCCGACATAGTAGGCGGTAAACGCACAGATCGATCCGACGCTGAGAATTTCTAGTGGCCCACGAATAAGACGTTCACGAGTGACCCAGCTACGCAGCAAGCCCACAACGAGAAGTGCAATGCCTGCGGCAATCGTTGTCACCAAAAAACGTAACGCATCAGGAATAGGCAATAGATATGGAGCAATGGGAATGCTGCCGAAGAGGACGAATGAGACAAATGTCATAATGGCGTGCCACATCGGCGTACCATCTTCATCAGGAGCTAAGCCATGCTCTTCTCGCATCATAGTGTCAGCCCACACACTCTTATCGGACGTAATGACATCAGTCACACGATCCAGATCAGCACCTTTGAATCCCTTCGCCTCAAAAATTTCACGAATCTCCTCGCGTTCAATGTCTGGAATTTCTTCCATCTCACGAAGCTCTTCTTTTAAAAGTCTCTGATAATTGTCCTGACGAGATTTGCCAGATAGATAATTGCCAAGCCCCATGGAAAGACCATCAGCAAGAACGTTGGCAAAGCCCAAAATAATGACAATATGCGAAGCAAGCTCAGCCCCAGCGACTCCTGACACAACAGCAAATGTCGTCACAATGCCGTCATTCGCGCCATACACGATATCGTGAATGTACGGCCCTAGCGTGCTGCCATGCGGTTCTTCCGCGCGGTGACGTGCGAGTGCCTTCTTGATATCGGTACGATCCATCATACACTCATGATACCACGCCTATTTTTTTGGCGGATGCTTCTTGGCGCTGTAGTTTTCCTGATCCCTAAGAGCTTTTACAGCTTCTTTGAGGTCGGGACGGAAACGTACAAGAATCTCGATGCCTGCTTCTTTCACAAAGTTACCGTCGATCTCCTGCATGAGAATCTTCTGAATAGCTGGTGTCATGTGAGCACGGATCTCAGAGAGGAATTTTGCAGGAGCCGAAATGTGCACTGCCTGAATCCCCTGTTCGCGAATGCTCTTCTCAATGTGCTTGATGAGATCATTTGCGAACGCTTTCATGCGGTGCTTCTCCACAGGGTTCATGTCGCCTGTGCCTGAGACCATGCCTCCACCTGTCATACCTGCTGGGCTCCTCGTCTGACCCTGCTTATCCGAAAACTCCGGCTCTGCAGACTCAATGACCTCCTTCTCTGCAATAGTGTGACCACCAACGTCCAAAAGACGACAGTGGTGCGAATCGCAAACGACGAGAAGCGTCGGCTTGTCGACATCTGGCATGGCATCGGGGAGACGAACGGTGTGGGACATTGGATGTGTGGAAGGAATGCCGGACAATCCTGCATCTTGGCTCTCAAAATGACAAGAGACAATGAATGAAGCAGCTGGCGTCGGAGCCTTTCAATGGCAGAAAAGCTGGCTTTCTAGCTTGAAGGAAGGCGTTTGTTGGCTATACTGGCTCAGCTCTTTCAAGCCTGTGGCTCCATCGTCTAATGGTTAGGACACTTGGTTCTCATCCAGGAAATCGGAGTTCGATCCTCCGTGGGGCTACCACTTTCTGAAAGAGCTTTTTGTAATGAAACGAGACGGTCTTATATCTGATCGGACTTTTCAAGAGGAACAAATCGATACCGTGCAGGGAGAACGATCTGCAAAGAATCATCATTCATGTCAGAAGAAGTCGTGAGAGGAAGATCAAGATAGCTGGAGAGAAATTTCTCAGCCTGGCCGCGGGACGATACGAGAATTTCTCCGCTACCAGATGCATGCTGTGTGATCTCTGAGACGGAAAGGCCGTAGCGAACGAGCTCATTGCGAAGCCTGTGTGCTGCGAGCCTATCTTTGGCCTGTGTGCTGATACTGATACTGGACTGTGAAAGATACAGACCACGGCGTGTAAACAGGAGCTTCGCAAGCGTCTCCAGCTGTCCCCAATCCGACAACTCTCCAGACAGTGAATATGGAAGCAGAATGGCACCCGCGCCAATGACCTCTGCGGGTGGCAGGACAAATCCTCCCCGCTCGGCGTCTGCATAATCTCCGCCGACAGACGTGCTGAGGTGCATGGACACAATGCGTTCCTGCGGAACCGTAAGCACAGAACTTGCGAGCGCAACGAGGTCGCCAGATGACAATGTCCATTCTGCATGTTTCTCGATGACACCAAGAACGGCTCGGGCAAGACCTAAGTTTTCGAGTGGATTCTGACTTTTGACCTGCTCCAAGAGCGCACCAAGAATCTGTTGCTGGCGCCTAGAGCGATCAAAGTCAGACGTCGAATGACGACTACGTGCGTATTTGAGCGCAGTTTCGCCATCAAGACGCTGAACCCCCTGGGGCAAGCTAAACTTGCCGACAACACCTTCTTTCAAAGGATATGTGTAATCAGTGAGAGCCTCGGCCACATCGATCTCAACCCCACCGAATGCATCAATAATCTCACTGAATGCTGTGAAGTCGACTTTGATGACGCCATGAATTTGCACGCCAAGTTTGGAACCAAGTTCTGTGCGCAAAATATTCATCGCGGCAAGCGAAGCTCCGCTTGCCGAGGCACCTTCACGAACTAGGCGGTTACGGACATTGGCATAAAAAGCATTGATGCGTGCGTCTTGAGCCTGCTCAGAATCAACAAGATAGAGATCGCGCGGGAGCGACAGGAAAACAATACTGCGCGTTGCAGGTTCGATGCTGGCGATGATGATGGAATCCGTAAGACTCGCTCCAGCGTGATCTTTGTCCCCTACTCCGAGAAGCACAATATTGGTGCGACCTCCTTTATCATGCGGCAAAAATGTACGCGACACGCTGCTAGCCATACCGAACGCCACAGGCTGCAACACTCCCGACGCACCGATGACAGAAACAAGCAACAGAGCACACCACGCAAGGCCAATCAGGCCAACATGACGGTACTGAAACATCTTCACCATGCGCTGCCATGCGGAAATCTGAGGAGGCATTGTCTGGGGGTCAAAAGTCATACGGAAGTAAGACGTTGAAGCCGGGGAAAAGTTACGGTACTACAGAACCACTTTTTCGGCAATGGTCTAGCCCCGTGCACGGACATGGCAAATTCACGAAAAAACTCTTCGTGTTGTCATGCCTTACGCCTGAATTCTGGAGAAGAGCCAGCTTCCTATCCACATACACACTGCCGTGATGATGGAGAGAATAAGGAAATCGTTCATCAATCCGAAGTGCACGATTCCAGTGAGTGATCCACGAAGTCCGTCGACACCATACGAAAGAGGGTCGATTCGCGCGATGAGCTCAAGAATCTTTGGGGCGTTCTCCAGTGGAAACAACGCTCCTGAAAGAAAGAAAAGGGGCATGACGAGGAAGTTCATGATGAGCTGAAAACCCTGGAAGTCCTGCAGTGCCGATCCGAAGGCAGTACCGAGAGCGGTGAAGAGCAGTGCGATGAGAAACATGAATCCGAATGCCACCGGAACCATGGCAATACTTTCCGGACGAAACCCAGCGATGAAACAAATGGCAAAGACGATGAGACCCTGAAGCATGGCGACTGTAGCGCCGCCGAGCGTGCGACCTGCCATGATGGTGATGCGGGACACGGGTGCGACGAGCGTCTCTTTCAGGAATCCAAACTGACGATCCCAGATAATTTCGATACCGGAAAAAATTGCAGTGAACAAAATGCTCATCGCTATGACGCCGGGAGCTAGAAACATGATGTAATTGCCACCATTCGCCGCGGCGTAGGTTGGCCCAAAGCCAAAACCGAGTGCAAAGAGAAAGAGCAGTGGCTGGCCCAGTGACCCGACGATACGTGAGCGAGACCGGAGGTATCGCTTGATCTGCCTGAGCCAGAGAATATAGATGATCTGCATAAAGATTTAGCGTTTGCGGAACATACGACTATGGATACGCATTTGGTCGATGGCGGATGCCGATTCATCGCGAATTGTATTACCCGTGAGTGCGAGGAACGCATCCTCAAGACTTTGAGTCTTCGTCTGCTCCTTGAGCTCTGCAGAGGAACCGGAAGCCACGATCGTGCCGTGATCGATCACCGCGATGCGGGTGGCGACTTTGTCGGCTTCTTCCATGTAGTGCGTCGTGAGGAACACCGTGATGTTTTCTTTCTTATTCAAATCTGTGACGTACGACCACAAGTGATTACGAGTTTGAGGATCAAGCCCGATCGTTGGTTCATCGAGAAAGAGAATTTTTGGGTGATGCAAAAGTCCGCGCGCAATTTCAAGGCGGCGCTTCATGCCTCCGGAGAAATGCTTCACAAGATCATTCGTACGATCAGCGAGACCGATGATCTCCATCAATTCTTTCATACGCTCCCGTCGGATTTTCGTCGGTACGCCGTACAAAATGCCGTGGAGCTCCAAATTTTCCCACGCAGTGAGCTCGTCATCGGTGCTCGGGTCTTGGAAAACAATGCCGAAAGACTTCCTCACCTTGTCTTGGTCTATCAGCGGATCAAAACCATTCACGCGAATCTCACCCGAGGTCGGACGCAGAAGTGTCGTAAGCATTTTGATGGTTGTCGTCTTACCGGCACCGTTAGGTCCTAGAAACGCGAAAATCTCACCCGGCTGTACCGAGAAGGTAATACCTTTCACTGCCGCAATGTCTCCGAAACTTTTTTTGAGATCGGTCACACTGACGATAGGCGCGCCGGAGGAAGAGGAGGGATTATGTGTCATGAAGTGTGGACGGATTCTACTCTGAGCCATATGACGTATGACAATCATTATCATTGCAAAATACAAAAAGAGCTCCAAAGGAGCTTATGACGCGACGCACATGTGAGAGAGGTCTATACTGAACGCTGACATGCTTGAAAGCATCTTTAAATTTCGCCGCGCATTCCGTACATGCCTCAGGTCTCTCCGGGCATCATTAAAAGGACCAGAGCGAGGCAAAGCAAAGATGAAACGTGTCCTTGCGTCATTTAGTCCGGAACAACACAAAATGCTTCCAGAGGATTTGAAGGATTGTGCTCGTGTGTATTTTCGGAAAAAAGCATTCCGCAGAATGAAGCGTGCGATTGTGAGTGCGAAGACATCACTCGATATGCAGATGTTCATTTGGCGCGCTGATTCCACAGGCCGAGCAATGGCAGAGCTCTTCGTAGCTGCAGCAAATAGAGGCGTGAAAGTAAAAATCCGAAAAGAAATTGTGGGAGACGTCTTTGAATTCGCCGATGACTTTGCAGCTACCAAGAATGATTCTCACCACATCTGGAAATCATTTTGGAAACACCCAAACATCGAAGTTCTGCATGAAAACCACCATGACCACTCCAAAACATTCGTCGTCGACAACGAACTTCTTCTCGTCTCGAGCATGAACATTGGTGACGCATACTGCAACGACTGGCACGAGTGTCTTGTGGAACTACGCGGAAAAAGATTTGTGGATGAATACCGCGACGGCAGAGCAGATATGCCACGCATGACCCATGCTGGGCACATTGCGGTACTCAGGAGCTCTGCGTCAGAACCTATGTTGCCTGCCGTACTGTCACTCATCGCAAGTGCAAAAAAGAGTATTCGCATCGAGATGGCGTATTTCTCCGATCCGCAGATTGTTGAACTTCTTGCAAAAAAAACACGTGAAGGCGTGTACGTATTCCTCATCATCCCCCACTCTCCGGATGTACATCACCACTCCAATCTTGCTGCTGTTGCGAAGCTTCTGAGCCATGCAAAGAAACGTCGCACGTTTGTCTTCCGCTACACACGCGGACTCCTACACACCAAGATGATCGTTATCGACCGCCACACTCTCTTCATCGGTTCCACAAATCTCATTACGTCCTCTCTCACGAGGATGGGTGAAACGAACGTTATTATTCACCGGCATCCGCGCCGCTGTCTCAGAATCGTGCGACGCCAATTTACAAAAGATGTGCTGCAGAGCGTAAAGCTTGAAGCCGAGGAAATCACCAGCACGGTCTGGCAGAGATTTCTCACAACGCTGGGTCTCTAATTATTCGATCCAGAGGAGCAAGCTTTTAAGGTAGTCGACTTCGGGATGGAAAATATTCACCGGATGGTCATACGCTTGGCGATGACGCTCAAGAATGCGTACGGAGCGGCGTGCCTGCTGCGCTGCGTGGAAGATAACGGTCTGGAACAGCTGATGATCAATCTGGTAACTACACGAGCATGTCAGGAGCAGGCTTCCAGGGACAAGAGCCTCCATCGCCATACGGTTCATGTCGGTATAGGCGTACTTCGCGCGCTCAATATCTGTACTGCGCTTAGCGAATGCTGGCGGATCAAGAATGATGAAGTCGTATTTGCGTGGCAAAGGCTTCCGACGCAGGAACGCGAAGACGTCTTCAGAGTATCCCGCAAACGAACCAGGTTTCGTACCATTGATTTTCATGTGCTCCGTCGCCTTTTCGATAGCGGCTTTGTCGTAGTCCACAGCATCAGCGGACTTGGCTCCGCCGGCGAGCGCGTTCAAGGAGAAGCCTCCAACGTAACTGCAGCAGTCTAGGACTGTGCGGCCGTCAGCAAGCTTCTTCACGAGTGAACGCATCTCGCGCTGATCCAAAAATAGTCCCGTCTTCTGACTTCCCATGAGGGTGATCAAGTATTTAAGCCCGCGCTCCCTCACCGTGATCGTGTCTGGTCCTTTGCCCATCACCCATCCTTCGCGCGGTTCCATACCCTCTTTCTTTCTACCGGGGCCGGCTGACTTTTCAAAGATTGCCGCAGGTTTTAGTAAGTCCACGAGCGTCTTGATGATCCAGTCTTTGAGATTATCCATGCCTTTCGTCGTCAGCTGAATGACGATGACAGAGTCATACTTATCTACGATGAGCCCAGGAACGCCGTCCCCTTCTGCGTTAATAAAACGATAGGCATTCGTATCTTCTTTGTTGAAGAACAGCTGCCGAAGATCGATCGCGCGCTTCATCGTTTCCCTAAGCTCCACAAGCGGATCTCCTTTTTTAAATGCGATTGCACGAGCACAGATATAAGCCTTTCGGTTCAGCGTCGCGTAACACAAAAAACCACCGTCAGAACCCTGTACCTCGACGATCGTTCCATCCGGACAATCTGGAAATGCAGACACCGACGTCTGAAACACGGCATGGTGCCTGTTTTTCAGGTGTGGATCGCGGCCGGGCTTGAGACGAAGAACGGGATAAGTCGTCATGACCGGGAGAGGGTATCAGAAACAGGTGAAGCGTGCAGGCAGAAAGCTGTCAGAGTAAGCTCTGAGCCATGTCCTTCTGGAGCGCGCTCTGGCCACGAGCCCTGACAACAAAGCGTCTTGAACGTGAGAAGCAGCAGATCGCAGCGCAAGACGGTCCGTGGACTGCCCACAACATCCCGCTCGGGCACGGCCTCACCACCATGGGCGTGCAGAGGAACTACGACACAGCAAAGCTCGAGCTCTGCATGAAGACGATCGCCGAGAATGCAGGTAAGCCAATCGCTGCGCTCCGCATCCTAGATCTCGCATGTCTCGAAGGAATGTACTCCATCGAATTCGCACGGTTCGGCGCAGAGGTCGTGGGAATAGAAGTGCGCGAACTTAATCTCAGGAAAGCTCGGTTTGCGAAAAAAGCACTGGGACTCCGAAACGTCGAATTCTTTCAAGACGACGTACGTAACATCAACCATCACACCTACGGTGAATTCGACGTCGTGCTCATGACCGGCATCCTCTACCACATTGATCAAGTCGATCAGCTCCCATTCCTCGCGGCTGCATCTGACATGTGCAAAAACCTGATGTACATCGATACCCACGTCGCACTGACTCCGGACAGAGAATTCACAGCGGACGGCATGACCTTCACGGGTAGTGAGTGGCAAGAATTTGCACCAAACGCGACACTCGCGGAACGCGAGAAAATGCTCTGGGCATCATTTGAAAACCCGAAGAGCTTCAAGCTCTCACTACCGTCTCTTCACGCCGCACTAAAACACGTCGGCTTCACAGCAACCGAAGTGTTACCGAAGATCGACAAGCAGCCAGCAGACCGTCTGGTGATTTTGGCCAAAAAATAATCCAACTCAAGGAATTATTAAACCACAACCAATGGGCAGGCGCGCGCAGTAGTGGGGGTCTGCTGGCGGGAGTCTGCGCGCACGCGCTTTTTTGGTCCTTTTTTGTCGCTCGGACAAAAAAGGACAAGAATGATTAATGGTGATATCCACTCCCTGCCAAAATCGCATGTGCGCGGTACAGCTGTTCTAAAAATACGAGTTTGCAGAGTTCATGCGGAAGCGTCATGCGGCTCAGTGACAGCACAAGTCTCGCCTTTGACCTGATTCTGTCATCTAGGCCGTACGCACCGCCAAGAACGAATGTGACCGATTGGCCGCTATCGCGCTGCTTGCCAATCCATGATGCAAATTCGGTCGAGGAAAACTCTTTGCCTTTGTCATCAAGCGCGACGATGACACCGCTCGTCTTCTCAAGCGCATCGAGAATTTTTTGACGCTCTTCTTTTTCATCACCAGCACTCAGCACGCGTTCCGAAAGATCACACGAATGACCAAGGCGTTCGGTAAAAACTTCGCAACCATCTTTGATCCACGGTGTCTTCACCTTCCCGACGGAAAGGAGTGTGATTTTGTGCATTTACTTGCGGTGCAGAAGCGCCACAAGTTCGATGTGCGCTGTGTGCGGGAACATATCGACCGGCTGTACGGTGCGAAGTTCGTAACCATTCTTGAGGAACTCACCAAGATCACGTGCAAACGTCGCAGCATTACAAGATGTATACACAATTTTCTCCGGACGATGCGTAATGATGGACTCCATGGCAGCCGGATGCAGACCGACGCGCGGAGGATCAACGACGACAACGTTGAACTTATATTTTCCACCCGGCTTGAGCTGCTGATGCAGAACCTGCTCAGCCTTTCCTTTGTAGAAGCTGATGTTGCCGATGCGGTTTCTACCGGCGGAACGAAGCGCATCATCAATGGCAGATGGATGTGACTCAATACCGACAACTTTCTCGCAGTAACGAGCCAAGTACTGACCGATGGTTCCCATGCCGCAGTAGGCATCCAGCACCGTATCTTTCATGTTGAGATCGGCAGCCGTACGGATGGCCGAGTACAACTTCTCGGTTGCGAGCGTATTGGTCTGGAAGAACGAGAACGGCGAAATCTGGAATGAGAGATCAAACAGGCGCTCCGTGATCCACTGTTCTCCTACAAGCGCGTGAATCTTTGGCTCCTCCGGTTTGTCGTTCAATCCAAAGTGCTCAACGATGAGAAGTGACTTCAGATTCGGACGACCGGCAAAACGCAGGAATTTTTGGAATAGTGGCTCGAGTTCTTTCTTGCGCGCCTGTACCACGAAACAAATCATCTGCTCGTTGGTGTGAATACCGCGTCGAAGGATAATGTTTCTGAGCATGCCCTTGTGCGTTTTTGGGTTATAGACCGGAAGTTTGGTATCAACCATGAAACGACGGACGTCAGACAGAAGTGTTGGAAGCTGCTCATCGTACAAGTGACACTCAGTCACCGGAAGAATGGTTGCCCACTCGCCTGCTTGGTGGAAACCGATGCCCGGATTCTCATCAAAGAAAATGCGCTGCGGTTTTCCGCCGGGAACTTTTGGCGGCTGATGTTCGGTGCGCATGTTTGCGTAACCGAATGTGAGCTCAAGCTTATTGCGATAATGAAAAACCTGTGGGCTCGGGATGATCTTGAGAACGCGACCAGGAAGCTGCTTACGAACGGCAGGATCCACCGGTGTGAGGTGCTCGAGAGTCTCGCGGACAATGTCCTCCTTATATTGGATCTGCTTGTTATAGGAGAGGTTCTGCCACACACAGCCTCCGCAGGTGCCAAAGTGGGCACACTTCGCGACGATCTCATCTTTGGACCGCATGATGACCTTCTCGACTCGCGCTTCGTAGAACGTGTCCTTTTTCTTCGTAATGACCGCAGAGACCTTCTGACCAGGGATAGCGCCTGTGACAAACACAGGTAAGCCGCCAATCGTCGCAAAACCAGCTCCTCCGTGGGCAAATTTCTCAATCGTCAGCACATGGGACTGCCCTGGCTGCACTACGATGGGGTCTGGGGTACTTGACATTATTCGAGCTATATAGTATAAATTAACACTTTTTGCATTCTATGCACTCTTTCAACTCCTCTCCGGCGCCGGTAAGAAAGGCGTTCCACCTCCTTATCGGGGGAACGATGCTCGGGGTTCTTGTGACTACAGTCATGGTAGCACGGACGAATGAGCTCGCAAGCAGAAGTGATTTTCACGCCGCCGCACCACGCTTTGTCTCTAAAGCTCCATCTACGAAGCCGGTCATTCTTCCGGTGCACAAAGCGTCGACGAAACTGCTTCCTGTCGTTGACCAAGATGACATCATCCCCCGCCACCAGGCACTTGCAGATCAGGTCCTTCGTTCACTGCCAAGTCACTGCAGAGATCACCTGCAAAACTTTTACGTGAACTATGACAAGAATGCAGCAAACCGCGGACTTGGTGGCGAAAGCACGATCATCATTATTGGTAACGTTCCGGACCGCGAGTTCCGCGCTCTTCTTATCCACGAGTGCGGACATGTCGCTGATCTCGGCGGGCTACGTGGAACAATGGAGGGAGGAAAAACGAGCTTCTTCGATGGCAACACGCCAATTTATGGTAACGATCCAAGCGTCGCTTTCTACGCCATCAGCTGGATCACGCCACAGATCAACCAGCCAGGAACAAAGGAGAGTGACTTCGTCTCCGGTTACGCAGCGTCTGATCCATTTGAGGATTTTGCCGAAGCTTATGCATACTACGCACTCCAGAAGGAATCATTTCAGCAGCTCGCTGCAAAAAATCCGGTCATCAAAGCAAAGTACGACTTCATGGATCAGGTCGTGTTCGCAGGCTCCACTGTAGTAGCAAAGGGGCAGCACGTACCGAGCAAGAAAGTACCGTGGGACGTCACGAAGCTGCCATACGTTTGGCACGCAAAAAGATAGCGTGAAAGGAAGTCTTTCGAGACTTCTTTCATAGACTATCCTTCCGACGTGGAAGAGAAACACGGACAAGGAAAGGACAAATCGCTATGATTGCCGCATGCGCCGAACATTTCTTTTGCTCTGCTGGCTCGCGACGGACATCGCGCTCTTCATCGCGGCGTACGCTGTCGCATACTTCTTGCGCGTAGGGTTCATCGTCTCCACGGACTTCCCGCTGGATAAATACATGCAGACGGCGCTCATCGTCGCACCGTTTTGGATCGGCACGATGCTCGAACTTGGCATCTTCCGACTGACACGTATCCAAGGAAGCCGCAAAAATCTAACGCACATTCTCTTCTCATGCGTGCTCGCATCGGCGCTCTTTACACTCACGTACTACTTCCTGCATAACAACTTCTTTAGTCGCTTGCTTCTTGTGTATGCAGGGCTGATCAATCTTGGATTTACTATCGTATGGCATCTGGCCTTTGACTCATGGCAACGCAAGGTGCTGCGCAAAAACCCAGCAGCGTATCCGGTACTCATCGTGGGGCTCAACCGAGAAGCAGAACGTCTGATTGATCTGCTTGAGGACAAACAGTCGCCGTTTAAACCAGTCGCAATCTTAGACGGACAAGGCACGAGCAAGACAGAGGTGCGAGGCGTTCCAGTTCTCGGAAAACTCAACAAGCTTGAGGAGGTCATCAAAAATCTGAAGCCATCACATCTCATTCAGTGCAGTCATCTTGAGCACACCATCAACCTCATGAGTGTCTGTAGGCAGCACAAAATGACATACCTCCTGCTTCCGAGCGTGCTTGGTGCAGTAGAAGGTTACGGCGAACAGATCGAAGGAAAATCATTCATCAAAGCTGATCACGAAAGCTGGTAATCTTTCTGAATTCCGATGCAGTGCTTCATTCTCGCCGGCGGATTTGCCACCCGTTTGTGGCCGCTCACTGAGCGCAGAGCCAAGCCACTTTTACCCATCGCGGGTAAGCCAATTTTGACGTACGCAGTCGATGCAGTGCCTTCAGAATTGCAGATCACCGTCAGCACTAACGCCGCGTTCGCAGAAGACTTCAACGTGTGGAAGAAAACATTGAAACGACAGAACATCACGATCTCCATCGAAGATGCGGGGCACGAAGATCAAAAACTTGGAGCACTTGGTGCAATTGCGCGTTGGATTCGCGAGGAAAAAATCGACGATGATGTCCTTCTACTCGCCGGTGATAACTTTGCTGCCTGCGACATGTCAGCATTTCTCAAACTCTTTCGCGGTAAGCCACTCGTCGCTGGTCATGACATCGGAGATACGGACGCAGCCAAGGCCTTCGGCACGATCATTACAAAGGAGGAGGTAGGATCGGCACTTCGCACTGTGACATCTTTTGAGGAAAAGCCTGCACACCCCAAGTCCACAGTGGTTTCTACAGGCTGGTGGGTGCTTCCACGCTCGTCGCTCTCTGTCCTTACGGAACATGCAGCTAAGCACCCAGACAACGTCGGTGGTGTGTTTGAGGAATTTCTCCGCCGCAACATTCCGGTCGACTGCTTCATCTTCCGAGAGCTCTGGAAAGACATCGGATCGTTTGATGCGTACATGTCGCTGCATCGTGATCTCGTCGGAGAAAAAGCTATCACAAGTCCCACTGCGTCCTTCAGTCCAGACTCAGAACTCAAAGGCGCAGTCGACCTAGGTCCAAAAACAACAATTACAAAGTCTGTGCTCACGGATTGCATCGTCTTTGGAAACACAACCATCGATGACTGTGTGCTCACGCGCTGCATCATTGATGAAGGCTGCTCGCTTACAGGCGTTGATTTGACGGACAAAATGCTCCGCGCGGGCACGGTACTGCATTTGAAGCCGTAATAGGGGTTTGGAATGTGCCGTTTCCCTTCCATGACAAAAGGGTTACACTTGGCCGCGCATGAACCCTGGACGACTTATCGGCCTCACTGTTCTCTTCGCTGCTCTTACGGCCTGCGGAGGAAGCCTAACGCTGACCTACTCGGTGAGCTCCAACATTCCGAATACCGCAAAGTCTCTTGAAGTATTCCAGGCAGCCGAGCGTGTCATGACACGCAGGCTCCCTGCAGCAGACGTGAAAGATTCGCAGGTGAAAGTTGTACCAACTGGAAGCAGTGCGACGATGACAATCAAGGTGCAGAACACTGCTGCGGCAGCCACGGCAGAGCGCATTCTTGGTGAGCCGTTCACATTCGATATTCGCTTAGAGGGACCAAAACTCCCGGAGATGGGTCCAGACGAAATTAACTGGCTCCCAACTGGTGTCGATGGCTCTACCTTATTGTGGGTCGTTCCAATCGCGAACCCAGACACAAATGAAATCGGCGTCGAGCTTCAATTCAGCGAAGAGGGTCATAAGCTCCTCGGAGAAGCGTTTAAAGGCAACAAGGGCAAGCATGTCGGTATCTTCGTTCGTGATCTCCTCGTCTCAAAGATGACGATCGCCGCCGATACAGTCACTGACCATATTCTCATCAGCGGTATTCCTTCAGAACGCGTCGCGCAAATTTTTGCCGACGACGTGAATGTCGGACTACACGCAATTTTTACTGAGAAATAATCCCCATCCCCCATCATGTCCTCTTCAGAACAGCGTTCATCCTTCTGGCCAATCGTCACTGCAGTCGTAGTGGCTCTCTGTGTGATCATCGCGATCCCAGACCAGTACAAAACGTTCCTGCCAAGCTTCCTCAAGCCAGGTCTTCACCTCGGTCTTGACCTCGCAGGCGGCACCCAACTGGATTTCCGCATTTCAGAAGATGAGATCATCAGCCGCCGAGCAGAAATTGCCGCTGAGATCGATACACTGAAGAAGAACGGTGGAGAGAATCAGGCAATCGTCAGCAAGCAGGTAGAACTTCAGGCACTCGACGAGCAGCACGCCAACTTAGTGGAAGCCATTCGTGGCGTCCTTGAGCGCCGCGTGAACTCACTCGGAGTCAGCGAAGCAACCATCACTCCGTCATACTTTGGTCCAGAGAAACACCTTCTCGTAGAGTGCCCTGGTGTCATCGATGTGAACCGCTGTATCGCAACTGTTGGAAAAACGATTCAGCTCGAATTTAAGGAAGAATACACAGAAACCCCAGTCGGATACGAAGCTGGCATCCGCGCTCAGGCTGACAAAGTCTTTAAGGCCATCGCTACGGGTACAGGAAACTTGCAAGTCTACGGACAGGACCTCAGTAACCAGCTCGGCGTTTCGTACTTCGATAGCCGCGAACTCTTCGTCTCACAACTTCCAAAAGGAATGGAAGTACTCGCAAACCGCACTCCAGAGGATCCAGTCATCAAGAACGAAGCAAGCATTCAGACCGTTGGCCAAGACGAGCAGGGTCAGCAGCAAGTGCAAGAGATTAAAGGAATTTACATCACGAAAGTACTGACACCGAAGAAATCAGTCCCACGCCCGTTGTCTGATCCGCATGAGGCTTTCCAAGAAATTGCCAAGACAACGCCAAATTCTTCTACGGAGTCCAAGAGCGCAGTACTTATCGACTCCGCTCCAAAGGAAATTCAGACCACGCTTCGCACGATGGCTATCGGTAGCCAGGAAACAGTCAGTATCAATGGCGAGCAGAGCGCTATTGTCTATCTCGCAGGACGCATCGATGGTAGCCAAGAGATGACCGCGAGCCACATCCTGATTCAGTACAAAGGTGCTGAACGTGCAGAGGCATCGGTTGTTCGTTCTCAGGCACAGGCTAAGAGTTACGCTGATGAACTGAAGAAGCGTCTTGATGGCGGTGCCAACTTCAGCGACATCGCACGCACAGATTCTGATGGCCCATCAAAGGCTTCGGCAGGTTCTATCGGCGTTATCCGCCCAGGAGTCATGCCAGCTGCCTTTGAAACCGCAGCATTCGCGCTCAAGCAAGGTCAGATCAGTTCTGTCGTTGAGACTCCATTTGGTTATCACATCATTCGCGCTGACAAAGCAGTCGTCACGACTAGTGCAAAAGTCACGTACGACCTTCTTCGTTTGAAGATGGACACGACAGCAGCAAAAGCTGTAGCTGACACAATTGAAAAAGGAGAAATCACGAGGAATGAAGACCAGGTCACTATTCGTGGTCTCTTCTTCTCTCTCGAGCCTACTGGCTGGAAAGACACAGAGCTCAATGGTCAGCGTTTCCGCACAGCAAGCGTCACAGTTGACCCAGTCAGCAACGTCCCTGTCGTCCAAATCCAGTTTGACGAGAAGGGCGGCAAACTTTTCCAGGAACTCACGAAGCGCAACATCGGTAAGAGCATCGCAATCTTCGTTGGTGGTGAACTCGTCTCTGCTCCTACGGTTCAAAATGAGATCGCTGGTGGCAATGCTGTCATCACGGGAAGCCGCAGCTTCGAGGAAGCTCGTACACTCGCTCAGGACCTCAACACCGGTGCAATTCCTGCGCCAATTTACCTCTCAGGCCAGAGCACAGTCGAAGCAACGCTCGGCGCTACAGCACTGAATCAATCAATCTTTGCTGCGATGATCGGTTTTGCAGTTCTCTGCGTGATTCTTATCATTATTTATCGTGCACTCGGTGTTGTGGCAATTCTTGCACTCATGACATACGTCGTGCTTCTTATCGCAAGTACGAAACTCCCGATTCTTTTGATCTCGAATCAGTACGTTGTCCTGACGCTTGCGGGTATCGCAGGCATCATCCTCAGCATGGGAATGGCTGTGGATGCAAACGTTCTTGCATTCGAGCGCATTAAAGAAGAGCTAGCAAAAGGAAAGACTCTCAAGACCGCTGTTGAAACTGGCTTTAAAAAGGCATGGCCAAGCGTTCGTGACGGTAACTTCTCTACGCTGATCACGTGTGCAATCTTGTTCAGTATTGGCACAAGCATCATTCGCGGATTTGCCGTGACGCTCAGCATTGGTATTTTTATCTCGCTCTTCACAGGAATCATCGTCTCTCGCTGGTTCTGCCGTCTCATTGCTTCGTCTCCTCTCGCCAATCGCCCAGAACTCTTCGGCGTGAAAGTCGACAAGCCAGTCGAGCCACAGACGCCAAGCGTGTAAGCTTTGCTCATGGACTCCATCTTCCTGAAGGACATCGAAGTCTGGACACGTATCGGCGTGCCAGAAGCCGAACGTGCAAAAGCGCAGCGCCTACTGGTCAGCATTGAGCTGTCCGGTTCCCTCAAAAACGTCGGTACGACTGACGACATCACGCAGGGGACTGACTACGCCGCAGTCACGGATGCAGTCATAAAGCTTGGAGCCACAGAACGAAAAACTATCGAACGTTTTGCAGAAGACATCGCAGGCCTCATTCTCAAAAAATTCACACATGAGAGCGTGAAGGTCACTGTCTGCAAAAAGCCTGATCTACCTCTGGATGCCGCCTGCGTTACCATCATCCGCCCATAGAAACCGTCTATCTCGGCCTTGGCTCGAACATCAACCCTGAGAAAAACCTCAGAGCAACAGCGGTCTACCTGAAAAAATCTTTCAAAAACATCCGCTTCTCCCCTGTCTACCGTAGCAAGGCACAACATATTACAGATCAGGCTGATTTTTTGAATGCAGCAGCGATGCTTGAGACGAAACTCCCACCTGAAAAAGTCGCGGCGGAACTCAAGAAAATCGAGAAGAAACTGAAGAAGAATACGCCGGAGAAATTTGGTCCCCGCACCATCGACTTGGACCTTTTGCTCTACGGTCAGGAAATCTCACTCGATGACGAACTAACAATCCCCCACCTGAGGCTCCACACGCGTCGCTTCGTCCTCCAGCCGCTCATCGACCTTGGAGCTGGAGACGTTCTACACCCTGGTTTTGATGTGAAGCTGAAGACGTACTTGATGGAAACGAAGGATCAGCACTGCGAGAAGACGAAAATCACGCTATAATCACCCACTCATGGAACCGCTGTTCAAATCTCTCCTTAAAAAGATCGGCGAAGACCCGAATCGTGAAGGCCTCAAGCGCACACCAAAGCGTATGGCCGAAGCGATGCAATTCCTGACGTCCGGTTATGACCAAGACCTGAAGAAAGTGGTCAATGGCGCTCTTTTTTCAGCGGATACCGACGGCATGATCATCGTGAAAGACATCGAGTGCTACTCACTCTGCGAGCATCACATGCTGCCGTTCACCGGCAAGGTGCACGTGGGCTACATTCCAGATGGCAAGATCATCGGACTCAGTAAAATCCCACGCATCGTGGATATGTTCGCACGCAGGCTCCAGGTGCAGGAACGTCTTGGCCAGCAAATTTGCGATGCTCTCCAAGACATTCTGAAGCCACAAGGTATCGGTGTCGTCATCGAAGCCAGTCACTTCTGCATGATGATGCGTGGCGTCGAGAAACAGCATTCAATCGCCATCACGAGTCACGTCGCAGGCAGCTTTAAGCGTGACGCACGAACGAGGCAGGAGTTTATGGATCTGATTCGCTCATAACCGAAGAAGGGGCTTAAAGCCCCCTCTCCAGACACCCGGATTGTCGTGGTTACGCTGCAAGGACTTTTTCCGCATCTGGCACCTGCTCGCCAAGTTTCTGGCGAATCGACGCGATCATAATGCTGTCATGAAGCTGATCGAAGCCTGCGTTCGTATCCCCTGCTTCATCGACCATCTTGTCACCATCCATACCCTGAGCGTTGAGATACGTCGCAATGCTCTCCGATGACTCGACGTACTCGTGATACTCAGGCGTGTGATCCTTGAGCCCGCCCTCGGCCTTCACGGCGCCATTCTCACGCAGAGCCCTGCGCGACAACTTGCTGATCTCGTCGATCTTTGGGTCTCCTGTCGGAGGTAGATCAACGTACTGATCACCAACCTCCTGCTCGCGATGCTTGGCCTCGTGCTTGGCAACGCGATCAGAGTCGAGCGCACGTCCTGCAATGCCAATCTTGCGTGTGTCATCGTGCTGCAGGCCTACCACAGTGCCATCACTTGGCAGCACGTAGGCATCCGGCGCTGCAGCGATGTTTTTCATGCGCTCGTCATGCTCTTTGTCAGCGGCTTCAATGATTTCTTCTTCCATATCGGGTGCTACCGTTTGATCAGAGTTCTGAGGTTTAAAGAGTTCGGCAATTTTCTCACGCTGCACATCTTTCACCTCGCTGACTTTCAGTTTTTTTTGAGCCGCCTCCTCGAGTGCTAGCTCGCGAGTCTGGTCGAGCGTCCGCTTCACAATCTCTTTCGTGTCGAGAGCTGCCGATGATGTGGAGTTGATGCGATCCATGTAAGCACCATTGTCGTCATATCCAGGTGAAGCGATACGAAAGAGAAAACCGAAGTGCCACGACACGTCGAAAACGAGTCTGGAAGCTACTTACTCCGATGAGTCGAAGTGCCTACTTTTTAGACTGACCGTTCTTTCCGTTTTTTCCGACTGCTTGTTTCTCGAGCATTTTGTACACCGTAAGCTTCGTCATCGGTTGCTTATCTTGTCCGCTGTGTCCGTTTTTAGAATTGCGCGCGTCTTTTTTTACTTTACCCTTCCAAATTTTGTCGATATTCACACGGTACATATTGTGATATTTCTCAAGCTCATCAGGACCAGCCATCTTCAGAACGTCGAGCTCTGGAGCAAACATTTCTGAGTAACGGTCACGACGACGAATGAGCTTCGCTGAACCGTCTGGATACAACATGATCATGCCGGGACGACGAATCGTATTGAAGTTACTCGACATCACCTGCGCGTACGCACCCACGTCCATAGCGGCCAAAAGGTCACCCTGACGCAGTTTTGGCATTTCGATGTTACGACGGATGATATCCCAACAGTCACAGGTGTTACCGGCGATGTTGACCGTATGAATACGGCGCTCGTTCATCTTGGACGCAGGCAAAATATCGTAGTGCACACCGGGCTGGATGAGCGCATCCGGAATAAAGTTGTATGTGGAACCATCCGCAATGACCATGCGTGAGTTCACACCCAAGCGCTTCTTACTAATAACTTTCATAAGGCCAATGCCTGCATTCATGACGATGCTCTTACCGGGCTCGAAGATAAGCTGGAGCGGCGGAATGTTGTAGCGGTGCATGAGTCCCTGGAAGTACTTCGGGAAATCCTTCATACGCTCGATCGGGAATGCCTCCTCTTCTCCGATAGCAGCAGGGAAACCTCCGCCAAGTGACAAGCTCTGCACGCGGATGCCTTTGTCCAAGCAGCTGCGAATCAGCTTTGCGAACGTTCGCGCAGCCATCTTGAAGACCTTCGGGTTGTAGACGTAGCCACCCATGAAGTGGAAACCTTTGAAGTCGACATACGGGCTTTTGCGAGCCATATCCACGGCATGCTCGGCGTATTTAATGGGAATGCCGTACTTGTTTCCTTTTGTGGAGTACTGACCAAACTCGATCATTGGGTTCACCCGAATAACAGTATCGATGTGCTTACGAAGTTTCTTCGCGGTCGCAGCAATGTGCTCGATTTCCTCAAGAGAGTCAGCCGTGATTGACTGCACACCGATCTTGATAGCGAAGTGAATGTCCTGCTCAGTCTTAAAGAGGTTCGTGAACGTCAGCTGCTTGGGCTTAAAGTCGGCAAGCAGACCAAGAATGAGCTCTCCAACGGACGAACAGTCCAATTCGAAGCCTTCCTCACGCACCATGCGGAGGATTTCAAGGTTACTGTTGCACTTCACGGCGTACTGCAGAGCGATGTCGGTACCAAAAACTTTTTTAAATCTCCTGAGACGTGAACGAATTTCACTATCAACAAGAACATACAGTGCTGTGCCGTACTTCTCCACGATCTTATCAATCGGCACGCCTTCAATAAGCATCATTCCTTTTGTGTCCTGGCTCACGAAACGTTCCCAGCGCGGTCGCATATAGCGAGAGCTCACCTTGTGAGGTCTGACTTGCTTGAATTTGAAGTGGCCCGTTGGGCGCTTAGGCATGGCGTTAAAATGCGGACAGAACGCAATTATAGTCAGCGCTGATCACGTGTAAAGAAGAATTCTTCGTCACGATTTTTATCTGCCGATGAAAGTCTCGTGCAAAATATGAAGCGCGCGTTCGGTATCGTTCTCATCAACGACGAAAGTCATACTCACTCCGCCTGCTGCTTGCGAGATCATCTCAACCGGAATTTCGTGCTGACCAAGAACCGTAAAGATACGTCCTGCGACTCCTGCAGCGTTAATACTGCCTCCTACCATGCAGATGATGGCTTTGCCGGATACGACTTTCACTTCACCCAGTGAACTCAGATCATGAACAATGCCATCCAAATTTTCACAGTCATCAATCGTGAGAGAGATACTCACAACAGACGTCGCAATGAGATCGATGCTCGTGCGGTATTTTTCAAAAATCTTGAAGACATTCGCCATGAGACCACTGCCATCAAAGAATTCGGGTGAGCGAACATGGATGACCGTGATCCCCTTTTTTCGAGAAAATGCTTCCACAGTCTTACTCTTACCGTGACGCTCTTCGAAGCTGCTCACGATGGTCGTGCCTTTGCCCTCCGGCTTAAACGTATTAAGAATCTGCACGGGCACACCGGCTTCCATGGCGGGAAGAATAGTCTTTGGATGCAGCACCTTCGCGCCGAAGTATGCGAGTTCACAGGCTTCTTCGAACGCAAGTTCGTGAACCACCTTAGCTTCTGGGACGATACGAGGGTCAGTCGTCATGAAACCATCAACCTCTTTCCAAATTTGAATGGCCTCAGCCTTGAGCGCAGCGCCAACGATAGCTGCCGTGTAATCCGATCCTCCGCGTCCGAGTGTCACGATCTCACCTTTCTCGGTCTTACCGATAAATCCGGTCATGACCGGCACAGTTTTTAGTGCCGTGATCTTTTTCTTCATGAGCGCGAACGATGATGGAAGTGGCTCAGCGTCTCCAAAGACTGCATTCGTTATCATGCCAAGTTCCCAAGCTGGATATGCGCGAGATGGAACACCGATCTTTGCGAGTTGTCCTGCAACAATGGTCGATGACAGGCGCTCGCCGAATGACTGAAAGAGATCAAGCGACTTCTTCGTGAGCTTTCCTTTCTTTCGGCGCGTGAGTTTCATAAGTGCCTCAAGTTCCCCAAACTGTTTTGCACACAAAGAAGGAGAAAGTTTCAGATCCTGCAAAATGTCTGCGTGCCTTCCGTGCAAGCTCTGAAAGATGTCCGCGCCCCCGCCCTCCGCAGCAGCATGCGCCAAGCGAATGAGCGTATCGGTGACTCCGGATACGGCCGACACAACAACAACCGGCTTCCTCTTCTTATACATCTTCACGATAGCAGCGACTTCGGAGATCGCTTTCGCGCTTCCGACTGACGTGCCACCAAACTTCATAACGATCATAGTACGAAGTAGTGTGCCGATACATGACGCGGATGCAAGAGCGTCCGAGAAAAATCATGAACGGATTTCATGTAGCCATGCAAGATTTCTGTATACTTTGCGCATGAAAAACTCCCACGAAAAACGCCGCGTCGGCATCCTCGGAGCCACCGGCATGGTCGGTCAGCAATACATCTCGCTTCTTGAAGGTCATCCGTGGTTCACGGTCACGCACATGGTCGCAAGTCCGTCCTCGGCAGGTAAGACCTATGCAGAGGCAGTAGAAGGACGCTGGCACATGAACGGTTCAGTGCCGAAGGACGTACAGAAGCTCGTCGTTCATACGGTCGATGACCTCAAGGCAGTCGCGAAGAACTGTGACTTCGTGTTCTCAGCGCTCGATTCTGACATCGCCAAAGAGTGGGAAGAGAAATACGCAGCAGCAGGCATCCCCGTTGTCTCTAATGCATCGACACACCGCATGACGCCAGATGTTCCGATGATCATCCCTGAAGTGAACCCTGAGCATCTCGAGATGATTACAATTCAGCAAAAGAACCGCGGATGGGACAAAGGCTTCATCGTCGTAAAGCCGAACTGCTCTATCCAGAGCTACGTTGCTCCCCTTGCGACCTTGCACAAGAAATTCAAGATCAAGAGCGTTGTCGTCACCACGATGCAGGCCATCTCTGGTGCTGGGCATCCGGGCGTCGCATCGCTCGATATTTTGGAGAACGTCGTACCGCTCATTAAAGGAGAGGAGGAGAAGTCTGAATTAGAACCTCGCAAAATCTTCGGCTCGATCAAAGGAGATAAAATCGTGCATGACGAATCATTCACGATTTCCGCACACTGCAACCGCGTTCCGACCATCGACGGTCACATGGCGTGCGTGTCATTTAGCTGTGAGAAGAAGCCAACAGAAAAAGAGATCCTCGCTGCATGGAAAGATTTTAAAGGCCCGCCACAAGAGCTAAGTCTCCCATTTGCGCCGGTGCAGGCCATTACGTACCTCACGGAACCAAACCGTCCGCAGCCTCGTATCGACAGAAATCGGGATAAAGGCATGACGGTGACAGTAGGAAGGCTGAGGGAAGACCCTGTGTTCCAGTGGAAATTCGTTGGACTCTCTCACAATACGATCCGCGGAGCGGCAGGCGGCGGTATTCTCATCGCCGAATTGCTGAAAGCAAAGTCGTATGTATAATTTTCGCATATGACTAAAGGAACCATCCTCATCATCGGCGCCGGCGGAGTCGGCTCAGTTGCCGCACACAAGTGCGCTATGAACAAAGACGTCTTCACCAAGATTCACTTGGCGAGCCGCAGTCTGGCAAAACCAGACGCTATCAAGAAAGACATTAAGAAGCGCTGGGGAGTAAATATTACAACGCACAGCGTCGATGCCGATAAGACGAAACAGGTAATCGCTCTCATTAAAAAAGTGAAACCGTACCTCGTGCTCAACCTTGCGTTGCCGTACCAGGATCTCACGATCATGGACGCGTGTCTGGCAACCAAGACGCACTACATGGACACCGCCAACTACGAGCCAATCGACAAAGCTGAGTTTGAGTACAGCTGGCAGTGGGCATATAAGAAGAGGTTTAAGGATGCAGGAATTATGGCTGTGCTCGGCGCTGGATTTGACCCAGGTGTCACCAACGCATACTGCGCATTCCTGCTCAAGAAATATTTCGACACGGTAAAGCATGTCGACATCTTGGATGCCAACGCCGGTAACCACGGCAAAGCGTTCGCCACAAACTTCAACCCGGAGATCAACATCCGCGAGGTGACACAGGTCGTGAAGCACTGGAACAAGGGCAAGTGGGTGAAGACGCCTGCCATCCTCGATCAAACAAGCATCCACTTCGACTTCGATTATCCGCAAATCGGTCCAAAAGACAGCTACCTCCTCTACCATGAGGAGCTTGAGTCTCTTGCCAAGAACCTCCCAGGCCTTGAGCGCATCCGCTTCTGGATGACATTCTCCCAGAACTACATCACGCACCTGCGCGTCATGCAAAACATTGGCATCACCCGCATCGACGAAGTGGAATACGACGGTAAGAAGATCGTTCCGATCAAATTCTTGAAGGCCCTTCTTCCGAATCCAGCGTCACTTGCCACCAAGTACACGGGCAAGACAAACATCGGTTGTATCGTGACCGGAAAGAAAGACGACAAAGAGTTCACGAAGTACATCTACAACGTCTGTGACCACGCTGAGTGCTTCAAGGAAGTCGGCTCTCAGGCAATCTCGTACACCACAGGTGTGCCGGCCATGGCTGCGGCCATGATGCTGATGCAGGGCACATGGACGGGTAAGGGTGTATTTAACATCGAGCAGCTTGATCCTGAGCCTTTCTTGAACGTTGTGGCCAAGAACGGTCTGCCGTTCAAAGTCGTCGACCACGATCCTCTCCCCGATTCCCTCACTCCATGAGCACGGAGGAAACGTTCGAGCCTTCATGGGAACGCGACCGCGAAGGATTTTTCGCACAGCTCGACTACTCAAAGGTCACCACACCCGCGTACATCTTTCATGAAGGTGCGCTCGAGGAAAATTTGAAGATCCTTGCACATGTAAAGAAGGAGGCCAGCTGCACCATCCTCCTTGCGCTGAAGGGCTACGGCACGTGGAAAACATTTCCGCTGGTGAAGAAGTATCTGGACGGTGTGTGCGCCAGCTCGGTGAACGAAGCGAAGCTCGGTCGTGAAGAATTCGGCAAGCAGGTCCATAGCTACGCACCAGTGTTCAGTGATCGTGATATCGACGAGCAGGTTCTCTACGCCGATCACATTGTCTTCAACTCGCCGACTCAGTGGATCAAATACCGCGACTACGTGAAAAAGAAAAATCCGAAGATTCATTGTGGCATCCGCATCAACCCCGAGTCCGCCGGTGCGGGAAACGACCTCTATAACCCCTGCGCCAAAGGCTCACGCATGGGAAGCACGCTGAAGGAATGTGAAAAACACCCCGGTATTCTGGAAGCCGCAGATGGACTGCACTTTCACGCCCTCTGCGAGCAAAGTGCGGATGATTTGGAAGAAGCCCTGAAACAGGTTGAGAAGAAGTTCGGCAAGTACCTGAAAGGCAAAAAGTGGATCAATTTCGGTGGTGGTCATCACATCACACGCAAAGGATATGACACCAAGAAGCTCATCGCGCTCGTCCGTGACTTCCAAAAGAAGTACGAGACGAATGTCATACTAGAACCCGGTGAAGCCGTGGGTCTGAATGCAGGCGTACTCGTAGCAAGCGTGCTCGATATCATCGAGAACAACGGAAAAATCGCGATGCTGGATACAACCGCAGAAGCACACATGCCAGATGTCCTCGGCATGCCCTACAGGCCTTCAATCATCGGTACAGGAAAACCTGAGGAAAAGAAGTATGACTATATGATGGGTGGCATTACGTGTCTCTCCGGTGACTTTATCGGCAAACACTCGTTTGACCATGAACTGAAGCCCGGCGACAAAGTTGTGTTCCAAAACATGGCCATCTATACGACGGTGAAGAACACGACGTTCAACGGCGTGCGACTTCCCGATATCATCATCATGGATCAGAACAACAAGATCGTGCACACCAAGAAGTTCGGCTACGAAGATTTCAAGAATCGGCTGTCGTAGTTCGTCGGTCTTTGTTACCGTACCTGCATCACTTTTCGCATGGATCAAAACCTCGTCACTCTCGGCCTCGTCCAAATGTCGATGACAAGCGACAAGGATGAAAATCTCAAAAAAGCTGTCGTCATGACGGAGGAAGCAGCAAATAAAGGCGCCAAGATCGTCATTCTTCCGGAGCTCTTTGCAGGTCCGTACTTCTGCATTGTCCCAAAAAATACAGAGGCGCTAAAAATGGCAGAAAGCATCCCAGGTACTGTCAGCAGCGCACTTTCAGCGCTCGCAAAAAGACTGAAAATTGTGCTGATTGGAGGATCAATCTATGAAGAAGCAGACGGAAAGAGGTACAACACCTCCTGCATCTTCGGACCCGACGGCAAAACGATCGGAACCTACAGAAAAGCGCATATCCCGCATGATCCGGGTTTCTATGAGCAGGACTACTTCGGCAGTGGCAATGAAGTCATCAAGGTACATGACACTCCGTTTGGCAAAATCGCCGTCGGTATTTGCTATGACCAGTGGTTCCCAGAGTTCGCACGTCTCGCAACGCTGGCTGGAGCAGCGCTCATCGTGTATCCCACCGCCATTGGAGATAATCCAACAGTCGCTCCGGCTGATCCGAAGGTGAAAGAGAACTGGGAACAGATGTGGCGGGCAGCGCAGGTTGGCCACAGCGCAAGCAACTCTGTCTACGTCGCTGCCGTGAACCGTGTTGGTGACGAAGGTGCGACGCACTTCTTTGGTGGCTCTTTCGTCTCAGACCCGAATGCGACGCTTCTTGTGAAGGGTGACGATACTGAGAAGGTACTGATCGCTGAGATCGATATGTCGTATCCGAAAAAAGTACAAGAATCCTGGAGATTTTTACTCGAGCGCCGACCAGATTTGTACGGCGGTATTACCAAGACATCATGACCAACACTGCAAAGCCGTCCGCTGAAGGTTTCCGTATGCCCGCAGAATGGGCTTTGCAGAGTGCCGTATGGCTCTCGTGGCCATACAATCTAGAAGAAACCTGGGAAGGACACATTGATGGCGCTGAAAAAGCATTCACAGAAATGATCGAGATCATGTCTCATCATCAGATCGTGCATCTTTTGGTACCAAATGATGCAGTTCGTACGCGTACTCTCTCAAAAATCAAGAATTCAAAGGCCAATCTAAAAAATCTACAGCTACATATCGTAGAAACTGGAGACATTTGGATCCGCGACTACGGCCCAATCTTCATCACGAAGGATTCTCCAAAGCACGAGGTAGCTTTCACGAAGTGGATCTATAACGCCTACGGTAACAAGTACGACGCACTGCTCGTCGGCAACGACGTTGCGGACAAGATCCCGCTAGATACATATCGCAGGTTCGACACTGGCATCGTGCTGGAAGGTGGCTCCATCGACGTGAACGGTAGTGGCACGGTTCTCACAACCGAAAGCTGCCTCCTCTCCCCTGACCGCAACCCGAACATGACGAAGAAGCAGATTGAACAGGCGCTCAGTGACTACCTAGGTGCGAGCAACGTGCTCTGGCTTGGCGAAGGCATTGAAGGCGATGACACCACGGGCCACGTGGATGATCTCACACGCTTCGTCGGCCCTTCTACGGTCGTCACTGTGGTGGAGGAAGACCCAAGCGACGCTAACTACAAGCCGCTCCTTGAAAACGTGAAGCGCTTGAAGTCAATGAAAGACGAGCGTGGTACTCCTCTCACGGTCTTAGAGATTCCGATGCCTCAAAAATTTGTTGTCGACGGTCGCCGTATGGCCGCAACTCATGCAAACTTCCTCATCGCAAATAACGTTGTGCTCGTGCCAGTGTACGCACAACCTTCGGATGACGTTGCACTCGATATCCTCAGCAAATGCTTCCCGGAACGTAAGGTCATCGGTATCGATTGCCGTGAGCTGATCTGGGGCTACGGCTCCATCCACTGCGCTTCGCAGCAACAACCAGCCTAACATTCGTGAGAGGAAACCTACGGTTTCCTCTCACGGACTCTCCTTCCTCTAAACGGAGCGGCTCCAGCGCGGGAACCCGCGAGACCCGCGCTTCGCCGCGCTTTTTATGAGCCA
>JAKFXO010000067.1 GCA_021731345.1 Candidatus Peribacterales bacterium
CACAGCGCATGATCATCCATGCGTGTCACATAGTGTGGAACGGTAATCAGTGATCGTTGCAGCAGACCCTTTTCTTTCAGAATTGAAGGAATCGATGCTTCTAGTTCTCCGCGCATTAGATTGGCGATTTCTGCGGTGATGGTAATGCAGTTTGCATCTTGCTCTTCATCCAGTATTGCCACCATTCTTTCTGCGATCCTGTCCTGTGTGTGGCCAGCGCTGCTTTCGAGTACATCACGCAATGCAGCACGCTGCTCTCCACTCAGAGAGAGGCACAGTGGGGTGCTGGATGTCAGCTGCCGATATACCTCGCAGAGAAGCGAGATTTCGTCGGGCGTGTCGGACATGATATGTGTTTAGAACATTATAGCATATTTCTGTCAGATTTGTTATTGGATAGCACATACAGAAGTCCTTTTTCAGGAATGGAAATCACCAAAAAAAAGAAGAGCGGGTGATCGTCACACCGTCATGGAAAGATATCAAATTCCTCCGTACAGGAGTGAATTAGATCAAGTACCAGAGCGCCATCGTCATGGAGATGAGTCCGACATCACGTACGGCGACATCGTTCCAACCTACCTGCGTCAAAATTCCGGCCAAATGAATAGTGCCGAAGAGCGCGCCTGCTTTTTGGATGACGCGAACAGGTACCACGACTGCGATAGCGATGACAATTTCTGTGACGGCGATGATCTGCATCCATGTGTCGTCAGTTTGCCCTGCTAGGCCATCGATCCACCCCGGCATCCAACCGATCCACAAATCCGGATGTACAAATTTCTCAATCCCGAAGTAGAGGAAGACGAACGCGATGCCTGCGATGAGAATCCAGCGAGCGGCGGTGACGGATGACATAGTGTTATACTACGCTTCTGCCTTTTCTTCTGCAGTATGAAAGCACTCAAATTTGTCATCATTTCCACTCTAGTTTTTGCCGCGTGCGGCAAGGCGGAGCCTGCGCTTAATCCTGATCCAAACCACACTCACGCTGATTTTGCAGTGTGGATAGAAGGCAAGCAGCTGGATTTTGCGCGTGATGAATACATGTCCGGAAGTTCTAAGGATGCCGAGCATAAAGATGCGCTGAGTCCCCATCTACATCTGCATGATACGAATGGCCACGTGATCCATCGGCATAAGCCGGGGCTCACACTCACTGATTTTTTCAATTCGATGCCTTCGATGCGATATCAGGGAACAGATTTCAAATTCATGGATTGCTTCACCTGTCAGCACGCAGCCGGAACGTATCCGGTGAAACTCTTTGTGAATGGCGAGGAGCAGCCGATGGGGTCACTCTACATCTTTGCTGATGACGACAAGCTTCTCATCACAGATGCAACTGATCCTGTGGAACTACGTAAACAAATTCGCATGGTGACGGATGAGGCGTGTTTGTATTCGAGAACATGCCCTGAACGAGGTGATCCGCCAACGGAAAGCTGCGTTGCTGATCCGGAGGTACCGTGTATGTAACGAGCTAGGACCGTACGTGGACGTCTGCTTTGAACATGCCCATGGAGCACATGAACGCAAAGTCTTTTGTTGGAGTGATGGGGCCGACCCAGTTCTCACCTTTGCGGATGAGCTTGTTTACGTTGAAATCCGGGATCGTCATACTGGAGATGCAGCCCGTCACGGGTTCTGGGGCAAGCGCATAGATCCACGTCGGTACACCGGCTTTGATCGTGAAGCTCTCAGCGCTGTAGCCGCCAGTTGCTACGCCGACACTGATGATTTGCTGACCGTTTTTGTCGAAGGAAACGTTTGGGTCTTTGCCTGACAGTACGACGTTCGCTGTAAAGCTTGGAAGCGCTAGGTTGACGCCCGAAAGCAGGAGCCCATTTTGAAGATTGCTCAATCCAAGAAGAAGCGAGACGGTTCCGGCAAACGTCACGAAGATGCGCCCCATTTTTCCTTGGGCAAACGAACTCAGTGCACCAATGCCAAGTAGGGACGGAAGAGTACCGAGAGCGAAGACAAACATGATGGAACTACCGGCCCAAAAGCTTCCTGATGCCAGTGCAAGGAGTTGCATGGACTGTGTGAAGCCACAGGGAATGAAATATGTCAGTGAGCCAAGACCGAGCGAGGCGCCAATGCCATCAGATGTGCTGAGTCCACGAACGCGCTTCAAAAGAGGCTTTGGAAGCGGCACGCGGCAGAAACGCTTTGGAATGAATCCAAGGATATTGAGTCCGAGGATAATCATGAGTGCTGACAGGGCAATTTTTAGCATGCCTGTGCCATGCACCGTGAGTAGAAGCTGCTGACCAAGTAGACCGGTAAGTCCTCCGAATGCGTAGTACCCAAGCAGACGTCCGAGGTTGAAGTGGAGCTGCGGTTCAAACTTTTCCCAGCTTGTGGCGTTCGGATGTGCTTTGGACCACGCAGATGTGACAGACAGTAGAAGTCCGCCAACCATGGCTAGACAGCTCGATGTGGAGGCCGTAAGGCCAATCAGCAAGACAGTGCTGAGTCCGATGACATTCTCTGTGTCAGCACTAAAGGAAAAGAGGTTGAGACTTTTACTCGCCTGATAGACGGCCACGAGCACGATCATCATGACGCCGATTTCTGCAATGCGCGCGCTCGTTGAAGGTTGCACGACAGCGCAGTCGCAACTTTCACGCGAGCGGATCATTTTTTTCTTCGCTTTCATGGTCTCTATCATACTCTTTTGGGGCTTACTTCGACCAGTGCCAATGCGTGTGCTACCGTACCGTCAATGCGACGTTCAGTTCCCGTCACGATGGCGACTCAACATCCGGATAATGCCGGGAGTCCCTGGTGGAAAGAGGGAGCGTTTGTGACGACACAGGATGAAATTGAGGAGGTCATGATTCTTTTTAAAGACCTTCCGATTGATGAGTACATGTGGGACTGGGAGGGGATATGTGGATGAAGCAGTCGGTGAGAAACTCTTTTCGCGCGGCGAGAAACTCTTCACGAAGCGTCCATTCGGTACAGATTTGCACCTGACGTACCGTATTCCCGCTTTTGATGGTGAGAAGATGCACCGCATGGCGCGCGCGTTTATGAACGTTTTGGCTTTGTCTGATCTTGCACGTGATATTGGTGTCAGTCGTCCGCCTGTCACTGAGATGTTTCTGCCACTGACCACACATGCCTCACAGCCGATCCGTGTACGCGAGACGTTTAAAGATATTGCGGGGTATCACCGTGCGGTATTTCATGGCGGTAAAAAAGTAGATGCCGAACTCATGAAACTCTTTGATGTTACGCCGCTTGTGGAAGATGTTCCGTCACTCCTTTCCATCGATAAAATCATTCGTCCGTACTGGGAAAAGCTCGTGAAAGAAAATCCCGATGCGAAGCAGAGAGGGCAGAGACTGTTCCTCGCGCGCTCAGACCCAGCGATGAATGCTGGCCTCGTTCCTGCCGTACTCGCAGTCAAAGTCGCGCTGAGCATTGCTAAAGAAACGGCTGATGATTTGGATATGGACGTCTATCCGGTGCTTGGCACGGGTTCGCTACCGTTTCGTGGCAGCGTGAATCCACAGTACGTTGATACATTCCTGGAGCAGTATTCCGGTGTTCGTACATATTCCATCCAATCGGCATTTCGATATGACTACCCGAAAGATGAGGTGAAGAAAGCGCTTTTGAAAATTAAACACGAGGCACCAAAGCGCAAGATCGTGAAAATTTCGGATGAGGATAAGAAAAAGATCGTGAAGCTGTGCAGTATTTTTTCTGGCTATTGGAAACCGACGATCGAAACCATTGCACCTCTCATCAATGAAGTCGCGTCCTACATGCCGAAGCGTCGTGAGCGTCTGCAGCATATCGGTCTCTTCGGATACAGCCGTGGCATCGGCAAAGTACGACTCCCTCGCGCTATCGGGTTTACGGCTGCGCTCTACTCGGTAGGTATTCCTCCTGAGCTTATTGCAACCGGAAGAGGGCTTACTGCTGCGGCGGAAGCGGGGCTTCTCGATACCGTTGAAAAATATTATCCAGCTCTGCGTGAAGACCTGAAACACGCAGGAAAATATTTGAACCGTGAAAATCTTGCGATGATGGCAAAGAAAAAATCAGTCTTCCGTGATGTCGAACGCGGTATCGATGCACTCGAAAAAATTCTGGAGATCGAATTAGGCCCTGAGAAGCCGCATCACATTCTGCATCGGAATCTCACGTCGTCCATCTACCAGCGTTTGCAGTCATCGGATCTTTCGAAGGAGAGCATTAGCCGTGAGATTGTGGAGGCAGGAGTGATCCGAAAAAGTCTCGGATAAATCACGCGAAAAATCTGCCAGACACGAGCATCATCTGTTATTCTTTGTGCATGACGAAGAAAGAACCATCACAGGATGACGACCTCGCCGCCAAGGTGAAAGCCGCAGCGGCAGGGGATAGTCGTATCACCGAGCTTGAAGCCAAGATCGAAGAATTGACCGAACAACTCAAGAAGGCGTCCGAGGTGTCCTCCCGCTCGCAGGCTGAGCTTCAGAACGCCAAAATCAGGCTAGAGCGTGAAGCAGGCGAGATTCGTAAATTTGCTTCTGAGGCAGTGCTTTTAAAGCTTCTTCCGACTATCGATAACCTTCAGCGCGCACTGAAACTGCTCCCTAAAAATCTTGAAAGCGATAACTGGGTGAAGGGCATTGTTGCTCTTGAACAGCAGTTTTTGAAAGAAGTCGGAGATATGGGGCTGAAGCGATTTGAGTCCGTCGGAAAGCCGCTCGATGCCGAGCGTCATGAGGTTTTAATGCAGGTAGAAGGTGCAGCTGGAACTGTCATCGACGTTCTGGAAGATGGATACGAGCTACACGGCAAAGTAGTGCGTCCTGCGAAGGTGAAAGTCGGCGGTGCTTAAGCTGGGGTGTGCGATGCGTACAAAAGCAGGATGATACCTGCCGTATTGAAGGTGAAGCAGAGCAACGCAAATGATCGTGCGCGGATATCAGTGAGCGAACTCACGAGAGCGACGCCAAATTCATCAGGCAGTGGCGAAGCGATGATGATGCCAGCAAATGACCACAGGAGGTACTCGCGTACTTTTTGCGGAAATTTCTCATGATGCAGCTTCGCGTGCATCCAGCTCACAATGCGTGAGGAGCGGATCCTGTGCATCTCATCGTGAAAGAGCTCGAAGCGCATGACTTCGAAGATGACGAGGTCAGAGAGCAGTGCGCCAATGCCTCCAAGTATTCCTGCGATCACAGGATCTACCTTGTGTCCGATCTCAAGAAAAATACCGATACCGAATGGTGAGGTGAATCCGAAGCTAAAAAGAAGTCCGCCGATGAATACTGCGAGATACTCACCACTGACAGGAATACTGTCGAGCCAGCGGAGTCCGCCCATTGCATACACGGCGTATGCCGCAATGGTGCAGACGCAGAGAATCAGGAGTTTTGGATACGCTTTGAAGAAAGACATCAGGACATTATATCACGTTTTTTGGCCTGTGTCAGCCCCGAACTGCCTTTTCAAATTGTTCACCGCGATCCTCGAAATTTTTGAAGTGGCCATAGCTGGGAGCCGCAGGAGACAGAAGGACGATTGGGATGTGGCCTTTCTCTGGCTTTGGGTCCAACGCAGCTTTACGAGCTTTTTCGACTGCCTCTGAAAGCGTTTTAGCAGAGGAGAGAATGACAGGAGCGCCTGCGTGTTCTAGTGCTTTGCCGATGACTGTGCCACTGTCAGGGAGCAGAATGGCCATTCGTAGGCTCTTCGATGCTGCAATCTTTTGTGCGAGTAGTGCGAAATCATACCCACGGTCTTGCCCGCCGAGGATGATGACGCTGACCCTGTTACCAAATGCATCCAGTGCCGCGATAGCTGACTCAGGCGTGGTAGAAATAGAGTCGTTGATCCACTCCACTCCACCTAGTACTCCAACGCTCTCAAGGCGATGTGGAAGTCCTCTGAAGGCCTTGATTGTTTTCAGTGCAGAATCTTTGGGCACACCTAGCTGCTGCGTTACGAGCCATGCAGCTGCGATGTTGCCTAGGTTGTGATCACCCTTCAGGAGTACATCGTCAGATGTCACCGGAGCATCTTTCATCGTGAATGGAATTTTCTTCCCCTTACTTCCTTCGGCGATATCTTTTGCTTCAGGGAAATCGGCGTTGAAAAATACCGTGTCTTTTTCAGATTGAAATGCTGTGATCTTTTTCTTTGCTTCCAAGTACGCGTCCAGTGATCCGTGGTAATCCAGATGCTCTGGAAAGAATGCTGTAATGACAGCAATGTCAGGGCTTACCGTGAGGTCCATGAGCTGGTAACTACTCATTTCAAGAACGAAGATCGTCTTCGGTTTTGCGTCTTTCAGATGTGCGATGGCAGGTTCACCAATGTTGCCAATGAGGTATGTATTTTCTTTCGCTGCCTTCAAGATTGCGTGAATCAATGTCGATGTCGTACTTTTGCCTTTGGAGCCCGTGATGCCGATCACAAAGGCGCCTGTGCCCTTCACCGTGTCCAAGAAAATCTGCGTTGAAGTGGTGAGCTTCTCGTGCAGGCGAGTAATTTCAGGCTGCGGCGGAATACCTGGAGACTTGATGAGTACATCAAATATTTCAAGGTTCGTAAGCCACTTGTCACCTGTTTGTTTTTTGAATTCTTTCGGTACTTCGGTCTCTTTATTCATGTCCGCAACCGTGATCTCACATCCTTTTGCATACTCCGTCAGAGCTTTTGCCATCGCGCGTCCTTCACGGCCGAAGCCGAGAATACAGATGTTCTTGCCGGCAAAGTCACTGATCTTCATGACGGAAGAAGAAACGGACGGAAGGCTTCGGGGATGAAGTGTTCTCCGGTCGGTTCTAAGATTTCCTTGATGAGCGCATCTGGCTTTTTGATCGTCTTGAGGACTTTGGATACGAACATCTTCATGACCGGTGTATCCTCAAGTTCTCCGCAACGGTGAGCCAAAATAAACGCTGCCTTGGTTTCTTCGGGCGTACCGACACACTCAAATGGCTTGAAGTTTCTGATACCGAGAAGCTCCTCAAAAAGTGGTACAAGTTTTTCATCCTCAAACAAGTTCACTTCAAACATTGTCATGAGATCCGCTTTGTCTAAAAATGCTGCCATGCACGCAAAGACGAATGCACACTTTGGACATGTGCCGCACCAACGTTTTTCGGTCCTGTCTTCATCAAGAATTTTCCAATTCGCGTTGCAGCTTGTGACACGTTCAAAATATTCCGGATGCAGAGAAAACATCTGTGCGATCTTCAGTTCCGAGTATGGACGTACGGCGCTGAAGTACTCCGTATTGGTCTGAATGGCATCTGTGAGGTGTTTCCTGAACATACGTTCAAATTCCACCGACTTGCTCCACTGATGGTTCACCATGAGTCCTTTAAATTCCACGTTGCCGATATTTGCACTGCGTTCGTTGCTCATGGCGACGGCATCAAAGTCGTAGAGCACTGCAAGAAGCGCAGAGAGTACGGACAGATATGCCGTAATAGGAACGTGGCCGTTTAATGCTCCATCGTCATTCAGATCAAAGAGGACAGGGGAGAGCTGACGCCTGACCGTCATCATCGGGAGGCCTGCAGCGTGGGAGAGCTCTTCGATAATAGGATGAGGCTCAAGGCGCAGAAGTGTGATGTCTGCACCGGTTTTGCGGAGCATCTCGATCGTTGCCATGGAGTCTTTGCCGCCTCCAATAGGAACGAGAACGCGACGCAGTGGATTCTCGATCGGCTTTTTGCGCATCGCAGGTTCTAGGATCACTTTCGGCCGGTTGGCTGGAAAATTCACAAGGCCACGGAAGTCGATGTTATTGCGATAAAAAAATTCACCCAGACCCTTTTCATAGACCGTGTTCCAGAATTTTGCTTCGTGCATATCCAGGTTGCCGGATTCGATTTTCATCGTGCGTGGTAAGCACGTCTTGAAGTAGCTGATGCCACCGATGATATGGAGTGAAAACAGAAGCCGCTCAATTTCCCACTTTTTGGCTTCCAGACGCTCATCTGAGATTGGTTCTGGGAGGAGAATCAACTCTTCAAAAAATACTTTGTTATCAAGCGAGTACTTCAGCGAAATTTTCCCAGCGTGGTGGTTCCAGGAGTACGCCGAGAAATGGAAGGTTGAGTAGTGCTTCATCAGAAGCAGTATAGTACACGAATTTGCGCTCTTTCAGGCTCTTTTCAGTACTTTCACGATTCCTTTATTCGCGTCTACCTCGATCGTGTCACCATCCTTGATCACGGACGTTGCGAGTTTTGTACTCATCACGCACGGCTTCTTCAGTTCGCGGGAAACGATGGCTGCATGACACGAGATGCCGCCCTCGTCGGTGACCATTGCAGCGCATTGTATGATAAGCGGCATGAGTGCAGGGGTGGAGTTAATGGAAACGAGAATATCGTTTTTATCGAAAGCGATGCCCTTGGGATTGTCGGTTAAGACAACCCTTGCCTTTCCTACGACCTTTCCTCGAAATGCAGTTTTTCCTTCGAGGATATCAGTGTGCTTTTTCGTGATGTTTTCCATCTTTAAGACCTCTGCTTCAATGCTTTTTGTCCATTCCACAGTTTCGTTCCCACCGACGTACGTGTAGATAAATCTCAGTCCTTTTTTCCTTTGGTGTATGCGGTATTCGAGCTGCGAGATATCTTTATCTCGGAGTTCTTGCACCGTCAAAAGCGACGCATCGTGAGGATCTGCTCCAAGTTTCTTTGCAAGACATTCGGCGTGAGGAGTGACTATCTCTGCGAAGAAGCGGGGGTAGAGAGATTGTGCACGGAGGTGTTCTGCCGTATCACGCAGGGCTTTATCAGTCACTTGCAGCTCATCGAATTTTGCGAGGGTCAAGAAGGGCACAACGGTTGCATGGATAGCCATCTCGATCACGAGATCCATAGCCGTTTCAAAGTTTGGAACTGCTTTCCAGCCTTTCTTTAGTATTTTCTCAGCCGCAGTGTTGAGTGCATTTCCTCTCTCAAAAATCTTTTGTAATTTCTTCGGATCATTCTGAACGATGTCGCTTGCCGCCACTTGCAAAGATTCCATTTGCGTCTTTTCACGGTAGTAACGAACGACATCAGGATAGACCTCGAGGAACCGAGCTTCTGAATTCGTGACTCCTAAAGTATCAATGATATGTTTTGATCCATACCATTCTCGCCAGCACGATGAGCCAAGTAGGGTGAAGGGTCGAGTGATGTAATGGACCCAATCGATGTCTGTGGAATTTTTAGTGAGTTTTTTTACGACCCCTCTTTTGAGAATCTCTGTAGCAACTGTTGCTCCTAGAGTCGTGATCGGTCGACTTTGTAGTATGAACCAGCGACTTTTTGACCGCGCCCATTCGATATCAACAGGAAAGCCATAGTGTTTTTCTATCTTTGAGACGAGGCTTGCGAGTTCTTTCACCTCTTTTTCGGTGAGAGCAGGTTTTTCGCCATCAGTTTTTTGAAGGTCGCGCCATTCGCTGCCTCCGCCTTTTTTCCGGAACAATCCTTTCATCTGAAGGTTAATCTGCGTATCAATAATTGTGTCGGTATCTTTGCGGATGACGAAACTATCCGGTGTGATCGATCCGGAAACGATGGCTTCTCCAAGACCAAAACCTGCTTCGATGATGATTTGATTCCGATCTTGCGTCACCGGATGAACTGAAAACGCAATTCCTGATACTTCACTCTCTACCATCTCCTGCACGACGACTGCGACAGAGACTTTGGTCTTCTCCATATTCTTCTCGAAGCGATAGAAAATCGCACGCGGAGAGAAAAGTGATGCCCAGCATTTTTTTACGTTCGTGAGTACATCTTTCTCGGTCGTATTCAGGTGTGTTTCCAATTGTCCTGCCCACGCTGCTTCTGCGCTATCTTCGGCCGTGGCGCTGCTTCGCACAGCTACATACGTAGCTTTCATTTTTGCGTATTCAGAGTGAATCACTTCAGCGATGTCGTCTGGGATATCTGCTGCGGCGATGAGAGATTCAATTTTCTCTGAGGCATTTTCCACCGTGTGAATCGCTCGATGATCTACGGTGCTAAGAATTGCATCAACTTCTGCATGAAGGTTTGCTGCTTTCATGAATCTTTCAAAGGCGTCAGTGAGTACGACAAAGCCGCCAGGTACAGGGATGCCTGCTTTGGTCATTTCACCGAGGGAGGCGCCTTTGCCGCCTGCAACGCTCACGTTCGTATTTGAGAGCGCCGAAATCCTACGGACGTACGCCATAGCGGGAGTATACAGAAAGAGGCATCAGCCTGTAATCTAACCGCGCTTCTGCAGTCAGCCATGGTGGCGGAATGGTATACGCGCGCGACTCAAAATCGCGTTCTCGCAAGGGATTGAGGGTTCAAGTCCCTCCCATGGCACCAATAGGGTTTACTAGAAATCAATATGCCGAAAGAAATCAAAAACGTCGTTAAAAGCTTTAGGCATTTACTGAAAATCCTAAAGCCTTATGTGAAAGATTTTGAGTTAATGTTGAGAACAAAGAAATTTCCTGGTAGCTCGTTAAGTGCAATTGAGATGTGGGGTAATTGGTTAATTTGCGCTGTAATTAGGAGGTATATTTCGGGTGATATCACTTTTGCTGATGACGAAGAAGGGGACGGAATCATTTTTGATAAAAGAGACGGAAGCACACGTCAGACTGAACACGTGTCCGCTACCAATAATCCAAGCTCTCATGAGAGCTTGGCTTCAGGTGAGCAAAGGATCATCAATGCAATAAATAAAAAGATCTCAAAGGGTCCAAACTATGCAGCAGGCAACATATTGATAGCTTTTTTTGATGGTGCAGGAGAGTGGTATAGAAATAAGGTAAGAGAAGCGATCAATGGAAGGCATAACTTTTATAAAATTTATCTGATTGGATTACTAACAAGAGACAGTAGCGGTTATGCCTATTCCGTAACTGAGTTACATGAAAATGATTCAATAACCTTCAAAGTTCAGATTAACCACAATTTTACTCATTGGTCTGTTACAAAAATATAAGATTTGAATTATCCTTCGCTATCTACATCTGATGCTTTCCCCAGATTTCGACTACCTTCGGCGTATCGAAGCGCGGACGAGTCCTGCAGCTCTTCTTTCTGAAGCAAAATTTCTCGATGCACAGACACTATTTTTCTCGGTCGTGGAATCTCTCAAAGGTTCTGTCGATTTTGAGATCGCTGATATGCGTGAAGTGCACGCGGTTGCAGCACTCGGTGATGTGAAAGGTCTGAAAGTTCTCGACGTCGGCTGCGGCTCGACGGAGGAGTATGTGTTGGAGGATACGTTTCGTGATCGGTACCCGCCTTTTTTCGCTGAGATGCTCGCACGCCGTGGTGCTGACGTGACGGGTACGGATATTCGTCCAAACCCGAAAGCTGGCTACAGACACCTCACACTCGATTGTACGAAAGAGAATTGGATGAAGTCATTTCGTGCTCCGTACGACATCATCGCGTGCCTGAACATCTTTAATGCGCCGAAGAGTCCGTTTGAGCATGATGCTTCGTTGTGTGATCGGATCATGGATGACATGCGGAGTGTGCTGTCTCCCGACGGCATTCTCATCGTCACACTGCGTGATGATTTTTTTGCAGGGTCATCAAAGAAGAAAGCTCAGGACTATGTCGCATCAAAGCACTTTAAGCTTCTGCATCTCGATGGAAACTGTGCGTGGCTGAAGTCAGTCTAGGACTGCAGTTTACTCAGGTTTGCAGTGATCTTGTTTCGCTCTGCCTGCAGTTCTGCGATCTGCTTATCCATCTCTCCTCGATCTGCCAAAAGAATACTTTTTTCACGTTCAATGAGTGTGCGCTCCTCTGACTCAAGCTGCTTCATGCGGGACTCAAGGCCCCGTCGTTGCGATTCTAGTTCTTTGATATCGGCCATGGCAGAAAGGGGGAAATGCATTCCTAAGACGACTGTGCGGAAAAATTCTGTCATGAAAACCTTGTGATTCCGGCTTAGGGTGTACCATTTCTGCAGATGAAACTTTGGTTTCGTGCGAAAACCTACGGCTACGGATGGACGCCTGCGACGTGGCAGGGATGGTTCGTGACGCTCGCGTACGTCGTCCTTACATGCGGAACTGCGTTTTTGCTCGATCTTCTTGGCGTTCCCGAAAAAACTGCAGTCACCATCTTCATTCCGCTCATCATTGCCTACACCGTGATTCTCCTTACTATCTGCGTGAAGACCGGAGAGTCCGCGAAATGGAGGTGGGGGAAGAAAGACTAACCTTTCGAGGCGTCGTCGAGATTGTCGCGCGTGCGCTGGATCTGCTCGCGGATGTTTTTCGGCACGAGGCGCATGCCCATGGTCTCTTTGTCGTACAGATCCTCGGTGACGAAACGTCCTCCGTCGACTTCCGCAAGCGGCACGTCCGTGATCTTTCCATCCCTGAGCGCCACCATGCGTCCGTAGATTCCGTGGCATGCGAGGAGTCCCGCATGGGCTCCGAGACGTGAAGCGAACACGGCATCATGCGCTTTCGGCGCGCCGTTTCTCGCCTGATATCCGATGACCTGTTCCTGGGTTCCGAGCCCCGTCTGTTTCTTGATCATGTCGGCGAGCCTTGCGGCCGCTCCACGCATCTTGCCGTGGCCGAATGCGTCTTTGTCGTTTTTATCTTCGCCGAAATATCCTTCGGAGATGGCGATGACGGCCGATCGCGCGGGGCGTCCGTTCGCGCCTTTCTCGTGGTACACCTCATTGATGCGGTCCATGAGAGTCTGTTCGTCGATGGGGAATTCCGGAATGAGTGTGATGTCCGCTCCGCCCGCCTCGCCGCCGTGGAGCGTGATCCATCCGGCGCTGCGGCCCATCACTTCCACGACCGCGACGCGGCTCATGGATTCCGCGTCCGTGCGCATGTCGCGGATCATGTTCGCGGCTCTGTCGCATGCACTCTCAAATCCGAACGTACGGTCAGTACCGACCACGTCATTGTCGATGGTTTTCGGCACGCCGAGCGCTTGAATGACGCCCGCTTCGTGGAGTTGGCGCGCTTGGCCCAGCGTGTCGTCGCCGCCGATGGCAATGATGCCGGTGAGTCCGTAGGCCTTTGCTGTATCGGCGACTTTGCTGAATTGATCGGGCTTGATCTTTGTACGCGAGCTTCGCAGCGTCGTGCCGCCGGCGCTCAGGAGATCATGAAGCTCGCGGCGAGACATCCCGCTCAAGTCGATGGCATCGGGACTGACGTCCAACATGCCTTTCCAGCCGTCTGGAATACCGATGGCTCGGTGTCCGTTTGCTTTGAGCTCGCGTGCGGCTGTGGAAAGCACGGCGTTGAGCCCGGGGGCGATGCCGCCTCCGGTGAAAATTCCGACGGTCTGTTTCTCAGTGGGTGAATTCATAGGAGGCGGACTATCCCATCCGCGGTTTTCGCGCGCAAGCATTTCACTGCGTGCGGTCTTCGTGTGCTCTCCGCAGAGCGAAAATTGAGCTGTATGATGAGTCCATGCGCATAGCTTCACTCTCACCAGCCGTGACGGAAATCCTGTTTGCGCTCGAACAGCAGAAGAAAATCGTCTGTACTGACAAATTCAGTGACTATCCGGATGCTGCCAAAGCGCTTCCAAAAATTCCCGAGCATCAGAAGATCGACCCTGAAGCTCTCGGGGTTTTTACACCGGAGATCGTCTTCACCTCAACGCTCGTGCAGGCCAAACTTGCTGAGCATTTGAAGGCGTCAGACTTTGCCGTCATTCACCAAGACCCTCGATCGATAGGGGATTTGTACGAGAATATTCGCAGTATCGGCATGCTTTTGGATTGTTCACCGAGGGCAAACGCACTCGTGGAAACACTGCAGCATGGTTTCAATGATACGAAGCGAAAGTCCGGCCTGCTTTCACGCAAGCCGCGCGTCTACGTCGAGGAGTGGCACAACCCTCCTATGGTGAGTGGCAATTGGGTGCCTGATCTCATCAAGCTTGCTGGTGGTATTCCGCTGCCACTAGCCCCGGGAAGCGCGAGTAGGGAAGTGAGTTTGCAGGAAATTCAGGCGTTCGATCCTGATCTCATCGTCCTCAGTATTTGCGGAGCCGGAAGTTTGGCGAACAAAGAATTGCTCACGAAACGCGCAGGGTGGGCGGAGCTTCGCGCGGTGCAAGAAAATCATCTGTTTGTGATTGATGATTCCCTCCTCAATCGTCCGGGCCCTAGGCTCACTGAAGGAGCGAAAAGATTTTTTGGATGGATATTTCAGGTGCTGCACTGATTTACATTTGTGAGTGAAAACGGCATGATCACGGCATGGAGGACGTCATCATCATTGGCCTCGGTTGCGCTGGTTACACCGCCGCCATTTACAGTGCGCGCTATAAGCTGAAGACGTTTCTCGTCGGTGCTGAAGCCGGAGGCATGGGCAACACGGCGGCTGAAGTGGGCAACTGGCCTGGTGAGATCGAGATTCGCGGTCCCGATTTGATGGATAAGTTCAAGGCGCATGCAACGAGCTTCAAAGAGGTGACACTCAAGATTGCGTACGTGAAAGACATCCAAAAAATCGACGGTGGTTTTCGTGTGTTCATGGAAGGGGATCAGACTGTTGACGGTAAGACAGTGATCTTCGCAACGGGCTCCAATAAGCGCCATCTCGGTATTCCTGGTGAAACCGAATTCTCGGGAAAAGGTGTGACGTACTGCGCAACGTGTGATGCGTTCTTCTATCGAAACAAAACTGTTGCTGTGATCGGAGGAGGGGATAGCGCAGTGGAAGGCGCAGCAATAGCGGCGCAGGTAGCGGCCAAGGTGTACTTGGTGCACAGGAAAAATTCGTTCCGTGCAGAACCATTTTGGGTGGAGAAAGTGAAAGAGAAGAAGAACGTCGAGTTCGTGCTTGAGCGTAACGTCCTTGAGGTTCACGGGGACAAGAAAGTGACGGGTATCAAGCTTGATCAGCCATGGAACGGTTCTGACATGCTCACGGTTGATGGTGTCTTCATTGAGATCGGTTCCAATCCGGCGATCGATCTTCCACTGAAACTTGGATGTGAGATTGATGAAAAAGGATTCATGAAAGTCGACGAAGCACAGCGTTCCTCTGTCCCGGGTATTTTCGGTGCCGGAGACCTGACGAGCGGCTCAAACCACTTCGCGCAGTTTACGACGGCCGCTGGAGAGGGAACTGTTGCGGCAAACAGCGCATTCAACTTTCTTCAGTCAGGACACTAAACCGACGACTCTATGTGGTTTCCACTGACAATGCTTTCGGCATTCGGATGGGCGATTATCAACGTGGGAAATTCCACGCTCGTCGCAAAATTTCAGAAAAGTCCGTCACTACTTTTGTGGTCGCAGACATTTGTGAGCATGATTTTTCTTGGAGTGATTGCATGTTTTTACGATATTCGTACGCCATGGGCGTACACCATTTTCCCCATGGCGGCTCTCGCGTACTTCGGAGACATCCTCTTCTTCTGGATCCTCGATAAGCTTGATGTATCTGTTGTGAATGCGGCGTGGGCGATTCTTGCCGTGTATATGAGCATCGTCGGATTTCTGTTCTTTGGTGAGGTGTGGACGATGCAGCAACTTGCAGGAGCTGCCCTCGTTCTCGTCGGAGTCTTCACGCTGTCGTTCTTCAGTCGTCAGATCACGTTTGGTCGCACGATCTTCCTTCTCGCACTCCTCGCCATTACCTACGTGCCTGCGTATGGCATGCGCAAGGCAGCACTGCACGCTGGCGTGCCTGTGATTCCAGTTCTCTTCTGGACGGTACTCGGCCGTGACTCCATCGCGTTCGTTGCTCCACTGCTCATTCCGTCTCAGCGTCGCAATATCATAAAGACTCTTCCGACCTGCGGCCCAATGTTCTTTTTTCTCATCGCCGCAGTCATTTGCTGTTTTTACGTTGCCGAGTTTGCCCTCACCTTTGCGTACCAGTCTGGGCCGGTATCTCTTATCTCCGTTGTTGGGAATATTCAGCCGTTCTTCGTCATTTTCCTTGCGTGGGCAGTTGCGTATTTTCTGCCATCTCTAGCGGCAAAAGAGGTTTTCACGCAGCGTAGTATGACCGTAAAAATAGGTTCCTTTTCGATCGTCTTCATTGGACTTGCACTCCTAGGGGTCTCAACGTAAACTGCCCCAGCTATGCCAAGAGGTAAAGCCACTGTCTACGCCGGCTACTGTGAAACCTGCAACACGCGGATCGGTTCGTTCCGTGTGATGAAGTCCAAGAAAGCAGATTTCCGCAAACTCAAGAAATTCTGCTGGATTTGCACGATTCCGGGCAACAAGCACGGTTCGAGGCAGAACATCAAACTCAAGGAAGAGAAGCACTCGAGCTAATTCACTATCTCGTACTCGTGGTCAGTTCTTTTTTGCGGTACGCTGATTCCCGATGAAGAAATATCGCCACGCCGTCGCAGCGCTTGTCCTGAAACCTTCTTCCGTATGCGCTCCGGATGGCTGCAAAGAGCTGCAGTCGATTTTGCTCGTCCATAAGCCACGCAGAAATGATGCATGGCAGCTCCCGCAGGGTGGAATAGAGGCAGGGGAGACACCGTCTGAAGCCGCACTTCGAGAGCTCATGGAGGAGGCAGGGCTTTCCTATAATGAAGTCGCACATGTGAGCCCGTGTCTGTATTCGTATGATTTTCCGCCGGAATTTGTGAAGCGTCACAATCCGGTCAACGCCGGACAGAAGCTCTGCTTTGTTGTCATCCATGCCACCAAAGACGCGCAGGTGAAAGTGGATGCCAACGAAGTGGATTCGTACGTCTGGGTGCTACCGGAACAGCTCTCGCACTACATTAAGCGTGAGGCATACCTGAAGGTGATCTTTGACGTGATTGCGGACTTTGAGAAGTGTCAGGGTGGCACGAAAGGCGGATCGATGTAATCTCTGTCCGTGCGCATCTCATCACTCTCCTTACAGCATTTCCGCTCGTACGAATCTCTCGAGCTTTCGTTTGGTGATGCAGGTCGTCAGTATTTTTTTGGAGACAACGGCAGTGGTAAGACGAACATCGTGGAGGCGGTGTCTATTCTTTCACAGGGGCGCTCGTGTCTTCGTGCGGATCTTCCCGATGTTGTGCGGTTTGGTGGCATGTTTTTTAAAGTCAGTGCCAATATTCATAGTGATGATGGCGAAGAGCGTACGGTGGAGTGTGTGTTTCAGACGTCACCGCGAAAAGCGTCGGCGTATTTCATCAACGATGTTCGCACACCGCTCTTATCATTCATCGGTGTACTTCCGACGATCGTTTTTCTTCCGCAAGATTTGGATTTATTTACGGGTTCACCGTCAGGAAGGCGCAATTTTTTGGATTCTCTTCTCTCACAGCTGAAGCCTGATTATGCGGCTCTGAGACTCGAATACGAGCGTGTGCTGAAACAGCGAAACGCGCTCCTGAAACGTATCGCACAGGGTGAATCAAAAGAAAGTGAGCTCGATGTGTGGGACAGTGAACTGGCGTCCGCCGGAGCGGTGATTATCGCGAGGAGGAGTGATGCACTCGCAACCATCGGAGATCTTTTACCTACCGAACTTGAGCGTCTCGCAGAAACTCGTAAACACATTGCAGTGATTCCGGTGAGTACCGCACCCGGAGACGAGCCCAAACAGGCGCTTGTGGATGCACTCCTAAAATACCGTTCACGCGACGTCATCTTGCAGACAACGACCGTTGGCCCACATCGTGATGACTGGCGCATTGAAGACGAGAAACGTGACATCGCCGTGACAGCGTCGCGCGGTCAGCAGCGTTCCATCTTGCTCGCGCTGCTATTTGTGCATGCAGCGCTCTTCAAAACCGTTCGCAAAGAACGCCCGGTGATCTTGCTCGATGATGTGCTCTCAGAGCTCGATGAGGATCATCAGCAAGCTCTCCTGACGCATCTGCAGGATCATCAGGTCATGATCACCGCGACACACCCAACGACTCAGAAAGGCGACTTAGCAGCGTGGAGTGTGGCTGACGGTGAAGTGACACCGGTCTGACCGCGCATGATGTGAGCGCCGTAAATCGCAAGACCAAGAGCGTCAGCAGCGTCCGCTGGTTCAGGAGTTTCGGTGAGGGTCAGGATTCGTTTCACCATCGACTGCATTTGCTTCTTGTCTGCTTGTCCGTCTCCAGTCACCGCAATTTTGAGCTGGAGCGGTGTCGCACTGAGGACATGAATTCCTGCCTTCTTGAGTGTGACGAGAATGACGCCTCGAGCTTGCGAGACATCCATGGCTGAACGCTTGTTGGTTGCGAAGAATAACTCTTCGACAACGGCCACGTCGGGTTTAGCTTCCTTCAAAAATCCTTCCAAATCCTGCGCAAGTTCAAGGAGCCGATCAGGCAGCTCGAGTGATGGTGATGTGGTGATCGTAAGCCAGTCTATGGCCTTCAGAGAGCCTTTTGTGTCAGTTTCGACGAGGCCTAGTCCTGCGGTAGAAAGCCCGGGATCGACGCCCAAAATTCGCATGGTGTGATCGTACTGCATCCGGGGGGTTCGCACACTTCAAAAAAGAGAGGTTTTCTGCTAGAATATGAGGATTTCATGAACACCAAAAGACACCGTCATTTTGTGGCTTTTCCTCTCGCAGTCTTTCTGATGCTTGCAGTCGCTGGCATGGAGTCTGTCATGCAGGCTGGTGCCGAAGGTTTGGTTGGTGCGTCTGTCGTCAGATTTAAGGCGGATGCGAATCCTATCGACTTCCAAACTGGCTGGATGCTGTCTGGAACACTAGAGCCAGGTACGACGGTGAGTGCGGATAAAAGCGGCGAGCATCTGGAGTTAATTCATGGACACGCCGTGCTTCGTTCCTCGGGCTTTACCCAGCTTACTGCGGGAACACTGCGCGTCATTGCGCTTGCCGCTTCCTACGCTGCGCTGCACGACGAATCTTCTACCACTGTGGTTCCGCTTACGGCACCTGTCATCGTGTCGTACGGAAGTGATACGAAAGTTGTAGTGCCTGGCATGCAGCTCACGGTGACAGCAGACAACAAAACGACTGTCGCATCTGTGCCGCAGGATTGGTTTTTGCAGCAGATGCAAACTGTGAAGTTGCTCTCTGACAGCGTCATTCCTTCCGATGCATCTGGTCGTGAAGATGCTCAAGCAGGTCTTGCACATATGCTCTCGCATGGCCGTATCACGACTGATTCGTATCAGAAGGCTGAGGCAGCAACACTCTCTGTGGATTCCTCTGGTACAGCACTGAGACTTCTTCTTCTGCGCCTGCTACAGGAAAATGCTCGCACTGATACGGAAGCTTCCAGGCGGATTGCAGAAGCGATCAGCGAAGACAGATTCCTTGCAACCGAACTCGTGACTGTTCTTCCGCTTCACATCAGCACACTCCAAAAGCCAGTAGCCGAAGCGCATATCCGCATGTGGGAGAAGAGCGCGCTGTCACTAGGGCTCACGGATGTTACATCTGCAATCACCGTGCTTCGTTTGTATGCAGATTTTCCAGAGAAACTCACTCGTGCAGGGTACCCAGAGCAGTCCATGCTTTGGCAACACGCACTGGCGTACGTTGGTACCATCCTGCGCACTACGCTTTCTGGTGAGGCTCTCGCGAGCATGGACGCAACTCTGGACATCATCAATCGTGGTGACATCGATGAAGCTCCCAAGCCGACTTCTGTACCAGCACCATATGTTCCTGCAACAGACTGGTCTGAGTCTGAGCTCATTGCCATTGTGCATCAGACACTGAGTTCCAAAGGAGTTCTCATGGCAGTGACGACCGAACTCGCACCAGATACTCCGACACAAACAGTTCGTGTGTCGGGAGTTTTCATCGCAGAGCAGGGGAGTGATGTTCCATACGTTTTTACGTTTGATGTCGCTCGTAACTTGATCACAGACATCAAGCGTAGTGGCAAAGAGCTGCCGAACACTGTGCCTGTCGATGTCTTTTTTCGATAAGAAAAAAGGCCCCCGTGTGGAGGCCTTCTTCGTCTTGAATCCGATTACATCGGCTTCGAAGCGCCGCAGCTGCTACCACAGCAACCTTTGCTGCACATAGCGAGCTTGTAGACTCCGGCAAGTCCTACGAGGACGTACACGACAGCCTCGAGCTTCATCCACTTACCGAGGAGCATGTGAACGACGTTCCAGTCAGCGCCGCTGACGAGCCAGCCAAGACCAACGAGGCCCCAGTTCAAAGCTCCAACAACGACGAGCACACAGACGACGGTGCCCAGAACATTTTTCTGACACATAACGGAAGTAGGGAAAGAATAAGAGCACACTCTTTATAGAATTCTGGCAAATAAGCCGCAAGTTTTTCCCTTGTACAAGCGGAAAGATTTGTGACGAAATCAATTTTTGATCACAAATGTTGAACACTATATTTATCTCAAGAATTCCTCTTTTGCATCTTCAAGTTCTGCTTTTAGTTGTATGACGACCGGTGGCAGCGTTCCATCATCTGTGCGACTGAGAATTTGGAAACAGGCATGTCTATTTCCTGTACCACTGCTTCGACTGCCTCAGCATCACGCAGCGACATCTGGCGTCTCAACTTTGAAAGCTCCTCCGCGGCTTTTGTAATTTCTGCAGCCGTGAGCTCGCTTTGTTGTTCGCCGTGAACGAATGCACGGTAATCGTGACGATGGGGCTGATGCTCTTCACGGTATGTACCCATGCCTCTATGAAAGATCATGAATGATTGTTCATCAATATTTTCAGGGCGACACATTACTTGGTGGCCTCTGCAAGCTCTAAAGTCGTTCTAGGTGATGTATTCCTATAAGCGAAAGAGACCGCCCGCATCCGTGGGATAGTCGTGTATATGGCATGATGATGGATGGTGGGCGACGGCAGACTTGAACTGCCGACCTCGACATTATCAGTGTCGCGCTCTAACCAGCTGAGCTAGTCGCCCACGTGTGTGGAATCTTTGATCGGTACTGACACCGCGCTAGCGCCCTTTTGTTTGACGCTCTGCTCCGCAGAGCTAGGCCAGCTGAGCTAGTCGCTTACTGGCGCGTATGCACGGTAATACCGGCGATAGAAAAAGGAGCAACTGTGACGGCAATAACTTCGTAGCCCGTAAAGGGTACGAACTCATGAGAGATCGGTCAATACAAAACAGCAGAGATACGCTGCAAACGCGTTATACCCTATTTCTTGTAAATCTCGGTGACGCTCGTGCCGCTTTCTACGTGCCTGATGACCTCTGCGAGCATAGGAGCGATGGTCAGAATCTTGAGTCCTGGGAAGGCGTCTGGCTTCACGGGCATGCTATCCGTGACGACAACTTCCTTAAATGCAGCCTTCGTCAGGTTCTCGTGTGCCTTGCCTGAGAAGATAGGGTGCGTCACAGCTGCGTACACGTCAGGAGCGGCACCTCGTTTCAGGAGCGCCTGCTTGGCGGGGATCATGGATGAACCGGTGTCGATCATGTCATCGAAGATGATGCATGTTTTATTCTCAATGTTTCCGACAACTTCGACGATCTCCGCTTGATGATGAGCCGTGCGGTTTTTGTGCATGACTGCCAGATCCGCTCCGAGAAGATCGGCAAATTTCTTCGCACGCTTTGCGCCACCCGCATCCGGTGCGACGACGACCGTGTCTTTCAATCCTTTTTTCTTGAAGTACTCGGCAAAGATCATGCGTGCATCGAGTGCATCGACAGGAACTGTGAAGAATCCCTGAATCTGATCTGAGTGGAGATCCAGCGTGATGACGTGATTTGCTCCGGCGCTTTCCAGAAGCTGTGCGACAAGTTTGGCGGAGATAGGCTCACGAGGCAGCGCCACGCGGTCTTGGCGCGCGTACGGAAAGTGCGGGATGATGACGTGTACGGCGGACGCGAAGCTGAGCTTCGCGGCTTGGCACATCAGAAAGAGCTCCATGAGGTCCTCGTTTGGATTCAGGGTTCCGGTCTGGAGAATGAAGACTTCTTTGCCACGGATGCTTTCCTCGTACTTGATATAGCGCTCACCGCAACTGAATGCTTTGAGCGTAATCTTTCCTGTCTCAGCCCCGAGCTCCTTTGCCACTGCGGCTGCAAGTAGGGGATGCGATGATCCAGCGAAAAGGTGCATCACACCTATTATATCACAGGAACGGCGTGTTGTGATGCCGTTTTCTGCAACTGGATGCGCGTTTTGAGTGTCGTTTACTAGTGTACGAGTGTCAGGACGACTGCAAAGCACAGTGATGCGTATGTTCCGACGAGTGCAATCCGTCCATATTTTTTGCGTGATTCCGTTGCGGCGTGCACAGCAAAAGCAAAGATTGGAATGATGACAGGAACAATGAAGCGGAAATCTTCATTCGCGACGGATGGCGTATGGAAGCGATGAAGTACGATGCCTATAATGAGAACTGCGCACATAGAAAGCAGCATCATTCTTCCGAGTACGTGTTTCGACCGAACTCCGATCAACATCATCACGAGCATGAAACAACCAGTTAGCAGCAGGACGGATGCAAGTCGTTTCGGTACAACATAGTGATGTCCGAAGTGAGCTGTTTTCAAGAGATGCTCAAACAGAATTTCACGTCGTGGTGTTGTGAGATCATCGGTCAATGGAAAAAGCATGACCATGATGGGGTTGAACGTGACGAAGTCGCGCAGCACGAGCGGAACCGTGACGGACTCATGCGTTCCTGATTCATTACCCACGATGGAGGTTTGTCTCTCGATGCCAAGTCGCAGTACAAAGAACCAACCTGCGATGATCATGATGAGAATGATGGCTCCGGCCATGAGTGCGGCTCTGCGTTTTCTGGATATATTCGTTGCCGTCAGAATACTGAGAAGAAGCACAGGAATAAGCAGGAGCGCCGTGCTTTTGGTGAGCAGTGCGAGACCAAGTACTGCGCTTGCAGCCATGATGTCTCCTGTTCGCTTGGATTCATTCCATCGGAGCAAGAGTCCGATGACGAGGAACAAAAACAGAGTCAGTAGTCCATCATTCGTGATTTGCGATGAGAGCACAATGAGACCTGGAAACACGGCGATGAGCAGGCCGAACAGGAGTGCTCCAGTATCATTTTTCTGAAAGATTATTGTTCCGATCCAAAGTCCCGTGATCAGAGTCATGATCGACATCGCAATAGAGATGATTTGCAGTGACCCGTAACCGAATCCGAGTAACGCTGTGTATTTCATCCAGAGTGCACAGAGCACGTAGTACAAAGGCGGCTGAAATGTTTCCCAACCGAATGTCGCGGCTGGGAGATGTCCATTTTCAAAGAGGAACCGAATGTACTGATGGTGGCCTTGCCAGTCGTACGCGTGCACCCAGTATGGCGTGCGCACTGCATAGAACATGCGCAGTAGTGCTCCGAGAGCGACGATGGTGAGAAGCCCTGCTGAGCGAAGTCTGTGTGATTGCATCTGCTCCAGACTACCGTGACTTGATCGGAGTATAGTAGGGGACATGCATCTGCGTTCGTCACAGGTCAGAGGTATCCAAGTCGTGGATGATGGCACGCAGCAGATCGTGGGATTCTTAAAGTATCCGCTCATCGAACCCGATACAGGGCGCGTACTAGGCTTCTTCGTCCTCTCCACTTTTTCAGGTCATGATGTCTTTTTGCAATGCATGGACATTATTGCGTGGGGAACGAGGGTGCACATCAGAAGCGAAGACTGCCTCAGTCCTCCTGATGAACTCATTCGCCTCAAGTCTGCTTTGGAAGACCCTCGACGCGTTATCGGACAGGTCATTCGTACGAAGGACACGAATCGCAATCTTGGTATTTGCGGTGATGTGCAGTTTAACACTCGACACTTCATTGCTGAGTGGATATTTCCTCGTAAGTTCTTTATCGCTCGTCAGCCGCTCCCGATGGCAGATGTCGTCGAGGTGACGCCGGAAGCCGTATGGGTGAAAGATCCACTGAGGCCTATTCCTGTACGCGAGCCGAAGCGCCGGGAGGAAGAAGTCGTGACGGGTATCCCTGATGTTGTGCCAACGGTGCAGACACGAAACTTATAATCTCCAGATAACAAAAACCCCTCCACGTGGAGGGGTTTGATGTCGTAGATAGGTTCGTCTTTAACCTGCTGTGAAGAGGCTGTTGACGAGAGAAACGATGACGCGGGCGAAGAGGATGACGATGATACCGATGATCACGTAGATGATCGTCTGCTTTGCCTTGTCTTTCTGAGCCTCGTCTCCACCGGAGACAATGAGGCGGATACCAGCGACGATGACGTACACCACAGCGATCAGGAGTACGAAGTCGAGCACCGTTGTGACGATGCTCACGATGAGCGTCTTGATATCACCAACGTTAGCCTCATCTGGAAGGCCAGGAATTGGAGTCGGATCAGGGAGCTGCGCGAAGGCGGTGCCTACGGCCATCTGCGTTGCGGCACATGCACCGGATACTTGTGCGAGAAATTTTTTCATAGAGAGATTTGGTGAGAGGAAACGTCTGCCATTATCTAGCGAGAATCGTCTGTCCACAAGTGCATTTCGCTATATGGAAAGCAAACTTTGCATGCCATTAATCATTATGCAAGAAGCCTAAAGCGATGATCAGGAATGCAGGAAGTGTGTACCACAAATCTTGGTTCAAAATCATGAGTTGCATGAGCGTAGAACCTGCAGCCAGGGGCACGATGGTTCCGTGTGCAGCGAGCGTAGAATCGAGGATTCCGCTGCCGGCTGCGTACGTGAGGATCGTGGATACCACGAGCCCTGCCGTCGAAAAACCAAAGAGGCCGGTATAGACCATGCTCAAAATAGAGCCTGCATCTTTGTCGTATGAGACATCGATACCTGACCGAAGAACAAAGACGATGATGCAGAGAGCAAAAAGAAAAATTTTTGCGAGAGCGATCATCGTGACATCAATGGGAATGCCCATCGACTCCATCGTCATGCCAGAATTCATAAGGACACGAGCGAGCACGTTGCCGATGCCTTGCACCGCAATAACTGAGATGTAGGCAGCCACGATGATCTTCATCGACTTCTGTTTACCGATGATGAAGCTGTAGCTCATCACGATCGCGAAGAAGACGACGATGAATAAATCCCAGCTCAAACTTAGTTGCATCATGGCTATTAGCGTACCACTGTCTCGGTTCTCCGCTATCATCGTCCGCGATGCGCCACGGATTTCTCCTCATCGACAAACCACGCGGACCTACGAGTCATGACGTTGTAGCCATTGTTCGCAGATCTTTTGGTGAAGGAAAAATTGGGCACCTTGGAACGCTTGATCCTCTCGCTGACGGTCTCATGGTGCTTGCGGTTGGTGCAAAAGCACTGAAGGTAGTGGAACTGTTTGGCAAACTTCCAAAGACCTACGTCGCAGAGCTCACACTTGGTGCAACGAGTACGACGTACGACGCCGAAGGCGCGATCTCCGAAACGAAACTGAAAGCAGGATGGCTTCCTCCGGATGATGCGTCCCGCATTCAAGCGCTCATTGACGATCGGTTCCTTGGAAAGATTCAGCAGGTGCCGCCTGCGTTTTCCGCCGTGCACGTTGGCGGTGAGCGTGCGTACAAAAAAGCGATGCGCGGTGAAGACGTCGAAATGAAAGCGCGCGAGACGACCATCAGCGAATGCAAAGTGTTTGAGTACAAGTATCCGGTTCTCAAACTGTCGGTGAATTGTAGTTCAGGCACGTATATTCGTTCACTTGCGCATGACCTTGGTGACAGTATGCGATGTGGTGCGTACCTTTCAGCACTTCGCAGAACAACAGTAGGGGAGTGGAACGTGAAGAACGCCAGAACTCCGGGTGAAGCTATGTGGGCTGACGTCATTCCGCTCAAAGACATTCTGAAAGGTTTTCCAGGTCGTGAGCTGACAGCTGATGAAATGAAAGAAATCAGCCACGGACGCATGATCAACGGCACGTTGGATCCTTTACAGCCATTTTTTGCCTGGTATGAAGGTTTGCCCGTAGCCCTTTTAGAGCGCTCTAGACACGATGAGGGCCGCCTAAAGCCAAGGAAGGTCTTCTAGGAATTTGACAAATGATTTCAGAGTGACAAAGTATGTTTTACTATGACGAACGAATACAAAGGTTCTTGGGCTATTCCTGCCACCGATCATGAGGGAATGCTGCCTGATATCAAGAAGGCTATCGACGAGTCTGAAGCAGTACGACAAGCAGGCACGCCCCTCGAGTACGGAAAGGGGACGGAGACGCACGCCGTTGGGATGATCTTCGATATTCGGAATATTCTTTCGAAAGCTCTTGGTGCAGAAGCCGGTATCTATGATCAAGGAGGAGAGCTCTCAACACAGATCGCGACGATGCACTACGGCTTCGCACGATCAGCAATCGGCGGAGACAATGTTCACGCTGCAAAGATCGACTTCGAGGTGAAGAACGCGGTGATCATTCCTAGTCAGTCTGGAGCACAGGAATTACACCTTACGACGGCATCCAGCATTCATCGCGTTATGAAGACTGGCGAGCGTGCCTTTCATATCAGCGCTGAAGAAACGATGATCTTCGCCCTGCGAGACACCGAGCTTTCCAAGGACTAAAAGCGGAATTTCTTCTGGTTGATGCGATTTACGCTCTCCAGTAGAATCTGCTGGCTCTTTATCTTACATTTCGTATCACCGTCTCATTTTGGATCGGTAGCTCAGTTGGCCGCATCACGCTTAGCGAGATGCGCTAGTAGAAAAGGAGCTCGGTCCGTCAGTGTTCCTTCCATCATAGTCAGTTCTTTGGATCGGTAGCTCAGTTGGTAGAGCAGGAGACTCTTAATCTCTTGGTCGCGGGTTCAAGTCCCGCCCGATCCACCAGATCAAGAAAGGAAACCCGGAGGGTTGACTTTCTTGGATTATCCTTCCGGCAATGTGGCAGCTCCAGATAGGCGGAGCCTGTCTTCGCTGCATTTTTTGACAATTGATATGATTTTATTGCCAAAATAGAAAAAAGGAACAAAATATGCTCATGGCTGTCCGCTCTGGTGATATCGATTTGTTCGATGCCGTTGATGAACTCAGTGGTTTGACGAAGATTGTTAAGCCAGTCAGTGTTAGTGAGGCAGAGCAACTAGTTCCAACTGCAAAATAATTTTAGAGAGTAATGACGGTATTGGTTTTCAGCGTCTAGAGGTTCATGGCTCAGAACTTGTTGTTATTGTCGCGCAGGAATTTATTGCAGTAGCACGCCAAAGAATCGCAGAGCTTGATCTACCACATTGTCGGGTTCAGTAACGTACACTACGAACGTGCCTCATTACTTCTACCTCGCACGGTGCTCGGATGATTCGCTCTACGCAGGAACATGCGTTGATCTTTCAGCACGTGAAGGAAAGCACAACGAGGGTAGGGGGGCGAAGTACACCCGAAGCCGTCTGCCTATTCGGTTCATCTACCATGAAACGTTTCGCACACTGAGCGCTGCCAGAAAGCGCGAAGCTGCAGTAAAGAAGCTTACGAAAGAAGCAAAGGAAGAGCTTCTCACAAAGAAGCGAAAATCTAGAAAGCCCTCCCGGCAGCAGTCACTGCGTTAACGCGTGTGTTGATCTCTTTCTTGAGATCTTCTGCCAGTGCTTTGAGCTGCTTGATTTCATCAGGCTTCAGCTCAGCTTCGATCTGCGAAATAACACTTGCAGCGTTTGGGTTGCCGAATGAGCGTGCAGCCTCGAACCATGCGTATGCCTGAGCGACATCAATCTCTGATCCTTCTCCTTTGGCGAGCATAACTCCCAAGTTGAACTGCGCTTCCGCAAAGCCAAGGCTTCCGGACTTTGTGAAGTAGTTGATGGCCGTCTCGAAGTTTTGCTTCACGCCTTCGCCTCTATAGAACATTACGCCCAAGTTGAACTGAGCACGCGTGTTGCCTTGTTCCGCTGCTTTCTCAAACCATTCCTGAGCCTTCTTGTAGTCCTGTTTCATGCCTTCACCGGTGTAGTACATCACGCCTAAGTTGAATTGCGCACGAGGATCATTCTGCTTCGCAGATTTTTCAAACCACTCTTTTGCTTTCGGAAGATTTTTCTCAACACCCTGCCCGTCGTGATACATCGCGCCGAGTTCAAACTGTGCGTTGGCGTCTCCTGCTTGAGCTTTTGCTTGGATCGTCTCGAGTGATTCGAGGCTCATGGCACTGGAAGCGAGACTGTCATTCAGTGCAGATGTATTTGCCGTTTTCTTTCCGCAGGCTGAGACAAGTGTGACGCAGCCGAGGACAAGTGCGAGGGAGAGGAGTCTTTTCATAGGAGCCGCAGATTACATGACCTATGCACAGCTTCTAAGAAAATCAAGTGGACGTACCTTTAACACAGATGTCAAATTGCCTTGCACACACACCTGTTCTGACTATACTTCGCGGCGAAAGCTTCTTTTCCCCTTACGCATGTCGGATCTCCTCCTCCATCCTTTGTTCGGCGACGATGATGACGATGATGATGTCGTAGATCTTGACGATGCCGATGATGATTTCGACGGCGAGGATGAAGAAGCCGCCGACGAAGAGGGCGATAACGGCCTCAATATCGTTGGAGAAGACGACGACGGTTTTTAGTTCATGAAAGCCACTCGGGGATTTCCGAACCTTCGTTTGATTTAGGCTGCCTGCGGAGCTGTCCTACGATCCATGCTCTCGATGGCATGGCGCTGAATGGTGCGCCAGTCATAGGGGAACTTGAACGTTTCGAGCGCGCGGACGAGTGCACCGAAGCACTGCCACGGACTCACTGCGTCAAAGACGAAAGCGTTACCGCTCTCTTGGACTGGGTTGTAGTTATCAAGAATGTCTTTCTGTAACGAGACTGGGACCGTGCCATAACGCAGGCAGTTTTCGAGCATCTCGTCATCATCGTGGTCTGCAAAGAAAAGAGCGATGTCAGAACCAGCGAGCATCTTTCGGACATTTGTCTCGTCATCAGCAACGATGCTGATGCGGTGCTTGGCACCAGAGCTTAGTTTCGTAAAAAGTTCACCGTATTTCTTGGAGCCGCGTCCTCTGATCACGATAGCGACTGGTAGTTCCATGAGTCCCGGAAGTACCTGCTCTAAAAGAGTGCCGCCGAGTGCATCAGTAATTCCCGTTGGGATACAGATCACTGGTTGCTTTGGTTCCGCAATCCAACCAAGCTCCTCCTGGAAAACGGTCTTGTTCTCGACCTTGTGTTCGATCGTGCGGGCCGAGTACTTGCGTGCGATCTTATTGTCGTACGCAGGAGAGAGAATGGGCATGGGGGTTTTTGTTTGAAGTAATCGAATCATTATACCCTTTTTTGGCTTTCTGATCACGTCGAGGGTGTTGCAGGAAGAGGGGATTGTGACCTGGTTATAGATCCAGCGCGGCTAGCTGAAACCCTCAAAGAATGAAACAATGACCCCATGAACACCCAGAGCAAGAAACACCTCGTGATCATCGACGGACACCACCTTATGTATAGAGCATATTGGGCCATTCCTAGGACAATGAAAAACGGACGAGGGGAGCAGACCAATACCGCGTTTGGTGTCGCGTCCATGTTGATGATGATCCTGAAAACTGAGCAGCCTGACAGCCTCCTTTTCTGCTTCGATGCAGACGAAGACACATTCCGTCATAAGGAGTACGCCGAGTACAAGGCAGGTCGTTCAGCAACTCCGGATGACTTTTACCCGCAGGTTCCACGCACGCTCTCAATGATCGATTCGTTTAGTGCAAAGAGCGTTTCGGGTGGCGGATTTGAAGCTGATGACTTTGCATGTGCCTATGCCCGCGACGCTGAGAAGCATGGTTACCGCGTGACGATCGTCACTGGTGATCGTGATCTCTTTCAGCTCTGCAACGAGAACATTCGCGTCGCTATTCCCCACAAG
>JAKFXO010000084.1 GCA_021731345.1 Candidatus Peribacterales bacterium
TACCACGCGCTTCGCCGATATCTTGTTGGATGCGCTCAACTAGCGCTTCAGGACTCGGAAAATCGAGAACGGGACGGATATAGCCGACAATCTCAATATCAGCAGTTTCAGGGACCTCTTCAACGGTTTCATCAAGGATATGCACCTCAAAAGCAGGCGTGTCTTTGAAGACAGGGCGCGGACCGTAATGCATCGCACCTTTATATGTCTGACCCGAAAGCGTGATGCGGCATGCGTAAATGCCGTGCGAAAAATGTTGAGGCACAGCTTCAAGGTCGATGTTGATCGTAGGTACGCCTAGACCCTTGCCGCGTCCGCGTCCGGGTACGGTCTTTGCATCACGGATGATGACCGATTTAGGCAGCTTGCCCGGTGGCATGTTTTTCTGCGTCATTACGTACGCCGCGTATTCTATCAAACAAATCCTTGAAGCTTTCGGAATTCGTGCCCTGCGCCTTTATGTCTATAGCTTTGCGAAGCGATACGACGCTGCCTCTTACCTCCGCGGCGTTGCGCATGCCACCTGGAAGTGGGAGGGGAATGAGCATTGTGGCCTGTCCTCCGAGCTTGAGCGTACTTCCTAGTACGGAAAATGACTTTTTCCAGATGAGGCTTGAAATAGCACCGACGTTACGTAGGGGTAGCAGCGAAAGCTCCTTTGCAGTCTCACCGACAACGGAACTAGCTTTATCAAAAACATCCGTGCCGCTTTTTCCGGCAGCTGAAATTCGCTTGAGAGGATCTTTCACATTAATCCGAGTAGCTTCGCCGATGAATTTCTCGACGTTTCCTGCCACTTTAATATTATACCATAAAATTAATAAAAAGTGAATAAAAGCTACAACACACTAAGAAATATGCTCAAAAAGTGTCGAAGTCAGGCTCCGCCTAACTGGAGCCGCAACTTCTCCGAAAAGATAGTTCATGAAAGAAAAATCCCTTAAGGGACTGCGTATCAAGCCTCTCACTATGTTCGAGAGCTTGCTACAGGGAGCCGGAGGTTTGTCTTTCATTCTCTGTGGCGGAGAGAGAGGGATTCGAACCCTCGAATCCCTTGCGGGATTAACAGTTTTCAAGACTGTCGCCATAGACCACTCGGCCACCTCTCCGTATTCATTCTACAGGTTATGACACCGTTTTTACGAGCCAGTTCAGATACGGCGAATGAACCGATGAAACTGCGATTTTTACGATACAGGGGCAATCGTTGGGGTGAAGCTCGACAATGCGCTTTTCAAGTTTTAAGAATTTTGCCTCTGTAGTCTTGAGTAACATGATGAATTCACGACTTTTTGCGACTTTTCCTTTCCATGCATACAAAGACATCGAAGGACCGAGAATATTTGCACAGGCCGCAAGTTTTTCTTTCACGAGTATTGTCGCAATTTTCTTCGCAGCCCTCTTCGTCGGAAGAGGAATGTAGACCATGCAGATGCGTTTTTGTGAAGTAGAGACCATTCGTTTCCTATGGTAGCGTGCTTACCCTTCTTTCTTCCGCCTGCACGAGTATGGTTGCCTCTGAAAGACTCGCAATTTTACAACAACTTCACGCAGACGAACGCGGATTTTCTACCTCAGGAGTAGAGAAAGCGAGAGAAAAATCCGGCTTTAATGAAATCACGGCGAAAAAAGAGCCACTGTGGAAAGTGTTTCTCTCGCAATTTCAGGATGTGATGGTCTACATTTTGCTTGGTGCTGTCGCTGTATCTGTCCTTCTGCCACTTTTGCATGCGGGGACGGTCGAACGTCATGAGCTTCTCAATGCAGGGATCATTCTTGCTATCGTTATCATCAATGCAGTCCTCGGATTTGTTCAGGAGTGGAGAGCAGAGAATGCAATCGCGCTTTTGAAGAAACTCAGCGCTCCTCATGTCAAAGTCAGGCGCGACGGAGTGACGATTCTTATTCCAGGACGCGAACTTGTCCCTGGCGACCTTATGCTTGTGGAAGCTGGAGACAGAATTAGTGCCGATGCGCGTGTCATCGCTTCGTCGTCCGCTGAGGCGGATGAATCAAGTTTGACCGGAGAGTCAGTCCCAGCTGCGAAGCGCGCAGAGAAGTCGATCGAGAAAAAATTCGAGTTCAGTAATGGCATGTTGTACTCCGGAACGCTGATGACACGCGGCTCAGCTGAGGCTGTCGTGCTGCATACCGGTCTTCAGACGGAAATTGGAAAAATTACTGCAATGGTGATGGAACTGAAGCCACCACCAACACCACTGCAGCTTGAACTGAAGCGCACAGGTGAGCGCATCGGAATTTTGGTGCTTGTTCTCTGTGTCATCATTTTTGTCATCGGCTTGGCGCAGGGCATGGAACCGGTCGAGCTCTTCTTTACAGCGGTCAGCCTTGCCGTTGCTGCTGTGCCCGAAGGTCTTCCTGCTATCGTGACTATCTGTCTTGCCATCGGCGTTCAGCGCATGATCAAGAACAATGCGCTTATCCGCAGGCTTGATGCAGTCGAAACACTCGGTAACGTCACAGTGATCTGCGCTGACAAAACCGGAACGATGACCGAGAATCGCATGAGTGTGACGGATGTGTGGCTTGCTCCAGGTCGTGATGAAATCGAGCTCGCGCAGGCTGCTGCTTCCTGTAATCGTGCCGAGCTTCCTGATATCGGAGACCCGACTGAGATCGCTCTCCTAAAGCATGCAGATGGAGTGTCTGCAGAGCGTTTGCCGATTGATGAAGAAGATGTGCCATTTACCTCCGAGGCGAAGTACATGGTCACTACGCACATTCGTGATGGCAAAAAAATAAAGTTTTACAAAGGTGCTCCTGAAGTCATTGCAAAGTTTGTGTCAGAGGCAGAAGCAAAAGATATTCGAGCGAATAGCGATGAATACTCCAAGAAAGGTCTACGCGTTCTTGCTGTACTTTCTGACAATGGTGATGGGCTGAAGTCCATTGGACTCCTTGCCATGATGGATCCACCTCGCCAGGGAGTTCGTGAGTCCATCGCGCTCGCAGAGAAGGCCGGTATTCGCACGATCATGATCACCGGAGATCATCCTGCAACGGCGCTCACCGTAGCTCGTAACGTCGGGATTAAGTCTGCTGGCGTTGTCATCGGCACTGAACTGGAAGCTATGGATATTGATCAGGTGAAGCACACGCTACGTTCTGTTTCTGTGTACGCGCGTGTACAGCCGGCTCACAAAGTTCTCATCTTGAGAGCGCTGCAGGAAATGGGGGAAATTGTGTCCATGAGTGGAGACGGCGTGAATGACGCACCTGCGCTCAAGAAAGCACACGTTGGTATCGGCATGGGCTTTAGGGGCACAGACATTGCTCGCGAGGCAGCTGCCATGGTGCTGACAGATGATAACTACTCCACGATTGTGGCGGCCATCGCGGAAGGAAGGCGTATCTACGACAACATCAAGAAGTTCGTTATTTTCCTTGTTCGTTGCAATCTTGGAGAAGTTCTTATTATTGCGGGAGCCATGCTGATTGGACTTCCGTTGCCGCTCCTACCGCTTCACATTTTGTGGATCAACCTCGTGACTGATAGCTTCCCCGCACTCGCGCTTGCTGCGGAGCCAGCGGAGAAGGGGATTATGAATCGTCCTCCGCGTGGACAGCATGAAGGTATTTTCACAGGCGAATGGTTCCTACTGAGCGCTGCCGGAGTATTAAGCATGGTCCTAGCTCTCGGTATCTTTGCACTTTCTCTCTACGAATTCCCAGGTGACATCATCCTTGCACGCGCTGCAGCACTCACCACGTGCATCATCTTTCAGTTGATGCTGGCGCTTTCCACTCGCACCAAGCATTCGGTCTTCAAACAATCGTTGTTCGGAAATCCTTGGCTTGTTCTTGCTGTGACGACATCGCTTCTTGCACAGGTTGCGCTCCTTATGACGCCACTTGCATCACTGTTTGGCGTGAAGCCAATTCCAGTTCTACTGTGGGAAGAAATTCTTGGAGCCACGTTTGTCGGTTTCATGATTTTCGAAATCTTGAAGACGATCAAAAACCACCGAGCACAAAAAGCGTCGTAACGTACTGTTGTCACGGAAGATGCATCAGCAATGGTGTGTCTTTCGTGGCTTTTGGCGGAGAGGGAGGGATTCGAACCCTCGAGGCCTTTCGGCCTGCCACGTTAGCAGTGTGGTGCCTTCAGCCACTCGGCCACCTCTCCGTGCGGCCAAGTATAGCGCTCTGATGCACTCCGCTCCACGCCTATTTGAGGACCATCTTTTGTTTGAGCGTTTCGTATGTCACGGGATCATCCCCAAAACCTGCAATAGTAATGACGTCGAGTCGGCGACCGTTGCCCTCAAACGTAGCTTCGATGTTATCGAGAATCATCTGTGAAACGAGAATACATCCCATGCTGCGGTATCTATCCTGACCTGCAAGCATCATTTCAATAGAGCGGTGCGTGTGGATGCCGTAGGCCGTTCTTTCATCTTCATCGAACAGGCGAAGGAAAAGGCCTTGTGGGCCAAAAGTCGTTCGGTCACCTTTCACTTCTTTGTCGAGAACCGTCCAGTTCCGATTTGGTGTTTTGGCGTTGTAGGTCCTGCCGATGTACCGAACAACACGACGCTGGCCTGTGGCAACTGGGAACTGTGTAAAGCCACCATCAAGATGTACTAAGTAGCCAACGTTCATTTCGGTATCCACGATCAGCGTATCACCAACCATGGTTTGCCACTCAGAAAACTCAGTCGGTGGAATTTCTGATGGCATGAGGCTAAATGCAAGTGCGTCTGAGGGCGCCAAAGTGACAAGCACCAGGAAAGCCGAGAGCCGGAGCAGGTGGAGTTTGGTCGACAAAGGAGGGATATTGTACCAGCAAATACAATTGTGTCAATATAAGCCCAGAGGCCTGTTTCAAGCGGTTTTGCTATAGTGCAAGCGATCTCTATGAAGACAGACTCAAGTCCCTTGAAAGGACGTCGCATCGGCGTTGTCAGTTATGACTATGACCCACCAATTGGGGGTCTCGGTGTACTCGTACGAACGTACATCAATGAAATGCGTAAGCTGTACCCAGAGGATATCTACACCGTCGTTTCGCCATCGCAGAATGCTGATGAATTCGGTTCTGAGCTCGGCCGTACCAGGTACCGAAAATCCGGCGGTTGCCCTCTTTTCTCCATCGCGCTTTTCTTTTCACTCGCGAGCATTATCAAGAAGCACAATTTTGATCTCATTCATGTGCATTCTGGTTCCGGTGGTGTTTTTTTACTGCGAAAGCCTCCGTGCAAGCTCATTGTGACCTCACATCACACATACAGACAAGAAGCCGATCTTGTCTTCGCTAGGTCCCCTCTCAAAAAGCTATGGAAGCTTTTCATGGCTCTCTTTGAGTCACGAACGTATCACCTCGCTGACGCTATTATCTGTGTCTCAAAAGATACTGCTGATGAAATCATCACTCACTACGGCGTTCCAGCCGCTCGCGTGTGTGTCGTTGAAAATCCCGTCAAAGTGGCGTCTGCAGGAACGCTTCGTAGCCTTCCAAAAAATCCAGATACCATATTGTTTGTTGGAAGGCTGGAAGCCAGGAAAGGTGTGCTACTTCTTTTGAAGGCATTTCAGATGCTTACAAAAGACGTGCCTACAGCAAAGCTTCGGCTTGTTGGTTTCAATCTCCTCGGATCACGACTGGAGTCCATCATTGAGGCGCGTGGCCTCAAGGATTCTGTGACGTCCCTGGGGTATGTGCATGATCCGTATCGGTTTCGTGAGACAGCTGAAGCAACGGTTATGGTCGTGCCGTCGACGCTGGAAGGGTTTGGACTCGTTGCAGCGGAGGCAATGGTACTTGGTACGTGCGTCATCGTCAGTGACGCTCCTGGCCTTCGATCCATCATTTCTAGCGGACGTACCGGAGTGTCCTTCCCTGTCGGTGACGCAGTAGCTTGTGCGCAGGCCATGAAGATGGTGCTGCAGGATGCTGCATTCCGCCAGAAAGTGACGAGTGCTGCGCTTCTTGAGGCTCCGATTCGATTTAACGTGGAAAAGAGATCAAGAGATATCAGCGACATCTATGCGCGTGTGCTTGGAAAATAGAACACATTTTTTATACAGTGAAACGTTGGAAGCTCTTCTTCAAGACAAAAACATTGATTCCGCCAAGCTGCCACGTACAGTGCAACCGTGAATCAGCACATCCCTGTTTTGTTGGCAGATACTTTAGCACTTTTGGCGCCTAAGCCAGGTGATTCGGTACTGGACTGCACGCTTGGACTTGGCGGACATAGTGAAGCGATGCTTCGGCTTGTGTCACCAGATGGTGAGCTTGTTGGACTCGATGCAGACACAAAAAACCTTGCATTGGCTACCAAGCGCCTTGAACCTTTTGGTAACAGGGCTCATCTCGTCCATGCAAACTTTCGTGAAATTCCTCGATGCCTCCCGGAAAGTCTCCGAACATTCGATGTTATCCTCGCAGACCTTGGCTTAAGTTCGCCGCATATCGATTCGCCAGAGAGAGGGTTTACATTTCGTAGCGACAGCGAGCTTGATATGCGTTTCGATCAAACGCGCGGCATGACGGCAGCCATGTTCATTGCGTCGGTTGATCGCATTACGCTGAGAGACATCTTCAACAAGTATGGCGAAGTTCCTTCGGCACATAGGCTTACAGATGCCTTGATTGATCGGAGAGCGACGAATCCTGTTCGCAGAAGCTCAGATCTCGTCGATGCAGCAAAAAGCGTGTACGCGCATAAAGCAAACGACTATCTTCCTCAGATATTTCAGGCGCTCAGAATCGCGGTGAATGACGAAGTCGGCGCACTGGAGCATTTTCTTCGCATAGCACCGACGTTACTAAAACCAGGAGGCAGGCTTGCTGTCATCAGTTATCACTCTCTGGAGGATCGGCTCACGAAGCAAACTATGAAAGCACTGTGCACTGCAGAAAAAGACATTATTACTGGAGCAGAGTCTCGAGCGGCAGACTTTGAAATACTCACGCCCAAGCCCATTGGCCCAAGCGATGATGAAATCAAAATGAATCCGCGCTCTCGCTCTGCTCGCTTGCGTGCAATCCGCGCATCTCTGGTTTATACTCCACATCCGTAATGTCCGTCGCCGCTTCTTCTCCGTCAATTCATCCGTTCTCCGTTCCTCGGAGGCGGTCACTCGGACGTTTGATGAACAGCAGCACGATTCTTCTGCTGGTCGTTATCGGCACATTGATCATTGTCTTGGCGCTTCTTATTTTGTTCCATCACAACTTAAACGCAACAAAGGGTTACAAACTTCGTTCGCTTGAACATGCCAGAGCAGAGCTCATGCTTGAGCAAGAAGTTCTGAACATGCAGATCGCAAAATCTCAGTCACTTGATAATCTCAAAAATGATCCACAGGTGCAGGCCATGCTGAAGCCTAAGAATTCGAAGTACATTCAGGGTGAGGGTGCGATTCCAACCAAAGTGGCACAGGAGTAATACAAAAAGAGGATGCCGTGCGGGCACCCTCCTTTCTTTTGTAGATTCTCGTATTACGCGATCGTGCGGATTTGGATCGTCATGACGCGCTCGTCAGACGAACGGATGTCCGAGACGGCGACAACGCGCTGACCCTTTTTGAGGAAGCCTTCCTTCTTACCAAGGGCGATAGCAGCGGTGATGGTCTGATCTGGATTGTCCGAGAACTTTACCGTGTGTGCAACGACACCCCATACGAGTGCCATGCGGCGCTGACAGTTCTCATTCTCCGTAAAAGCATGGATAGGAACGAGCGGGCGGCAGTTACTGACTGCGCTTGCCGTGCGACCGTGCTTGCTGATGACGATCATGGCATCGGCGCCGAGCTTGGTTGCAAGAACGCATGCAGCCAAGGCCTGCTCTTTGCGAGGAAGGTCAACATCTACTTTACCTTCGAGAGACGTATCAATGAGAAGATCGTACTTTGGTTCAATGCGTTCACACTTAGCAAGAACCTTTGCCATCGCAGCAACAGCTTTGGTTGGGTAGATACCTCCAGCAGTCTCACCGGATAGCATCGTGCTGTCTGCTTGTAGACGTGCAGCGTACGCGATGTCCGTAACCTCAGCGCGAGTTGGCGTTGGGTTGCCGATCATGCTCTCAAGCATGTGAGTAGCAACGATCACAGGCTTACCAGCACGGCGACACTTCTTCACGATGTCATCCTGGATTCCTGGAACGTCTTCGAAAGGAACCTCAGAACCAAGGTCACCACGAGCGACCATGATGCCGTCGGAGTGAGCGATGATGGCGTCGATATCGTCGACAGCCTGAGGAGTCTCGATTTTGGTAATGACGTGAGCCTCGCTCTTGTGCTTCTTCAAGAAAGCCTTGAGCTCTTTGACGTCGTCGCCGCTTCGTACAAAGGAAGGAGCGATGAAATCAACATTCTGCTCAACTCCGAACTTGATGTCTTTCCAGTCTTTGTCCGTAAATGACGGTAAACTGATGTAGGCACCAGGAAGGTTCACGTGGCGGCGGGAACTGATTTTTCCGCTCTCCAAAGCCTTTGCGATCACAACGTCTTTTTCTACTTTCACGAGCTTCATTTCGATGGAGCCGTTGTCGATGACGATGCAGCGAGCTGCCTTCGCATCTTTTGCGAAGAGGTCATAGCTGACCTTCACCGTCTTCATTTTCTCTTGGCCAGTCACATCGCGTGGTGTGAATGCAACGAGATCACCCTTCGTGATGATGAGTGGCTCTTTGACATCTCCAGTACGAACCTCAGGACCCTTTGTATCAAGCATGAGTGCAAGCGCGTAGCCCATCTTGTTGACGGTACGAGCGTTCGCCATCGTACGACCGTGAAATTCGTGGTCGCCGTGCGAAAAGTTCATGCGACATACGTTGATGCCAAGATCAGCGAGTTCTTTGATCTTTTCAACAGAGTTCGTTGCAGGACCGAGGGTCGCAACAATTTTAGTAAAGCGCATAAAAAATGGAGCGGGAAAAAATGACCCAAAGAGTGTATACCTCCTGGTTTTCGGTTACCAGTCTCGAATTACTGGTTTTTTTGAACTGGCACCACAAGACCACTCACTTTCTGACAATCCACGCAGGTAAGCTCCCAGAGTGGGAAAAACGCACGCCAGCGGAAAGCAGCATCGCGAATTGGCTCGTAATACGTAAACGGACGATAGAACTGAAATGAGGCAAAGATGACGAGCCCTAAGACTGTCATGAGCACAATCTTCCTATTCTCAAACACACGCCAACGCCCAATGTTGTCGATGTTATCAACGACCAGTCCAAACAAAATAAAGCTAAAGAGAAGGGGGATGAAGTAGTGGTACAGATACATAACGCGATCAAGCTGCACGATGGCGATCATGTAGCTTGCATACATGCCAAAGAACACAAGCATGAGGTAACCATTCTTCAGCTTTTTATCCGATGGCAGTAAGACTCTGGAGAGCAGGAAGAAAGCCGAAAGAATGACACCTAGGAGTCCGCACATCCACGACACAGGATTGGACTGAAGGTATAAGTATCGGAACGCACCATCCGTTGTTTTTTCCCAACGATAGTTAATGGAACGAGCGCCGAGTGGCCAGAAATATGCTGGGCTTCCGTTTTCATCAGGCTTACAGAGATCAAGACGCGGGACCCCACGGTTGTAGAAGGTGATGTACTTGAGCGAATCTCGAATCATCACTGGGAAAGACAGCAGCGAGCCGTTCGTGCCCTTTCGAAGAATCTCTTTGTATTCATCTGAGGCCTGATAGTAACCCTCATTATTGAGCTCTGGAACAATGCGACTACCAAGCGCGAAGTGCGTTTGCCAGACAGCCACGAAAGCAACCATGAAACCGACGAAGGACATGACGCAAAACAGCACAATTTTCTTCCAATCAGGATACATCCGGAAGACTGCCGCTGGAACGAGCAGAATAAAAATCAGTCCTACAACTTTAGTGCAGATTGCCAGACCGAAAGACAAGCCGAACATGAAAGATAGCAAGAGATGCAGCCAGGTTTTTTTCTGTTTTGGATTCTCGACGTACAAAAAGAAGAGAATCTGCAGCATCCCAAAAAACGTAAGAGGGGAGTCCACCATTGCTCCGCGGTTATGCATAATTTCCGCGTTGTCGAAAATATAGACAAAGGAAAGAAGCGCAGAGAGTGCGGGATTCTTCGTGAAGAAAAGAAAGATGAGGAAAAGAATGGGTGCTGTCAGCCACGCAAGCAAGCTCGGAAACAATCTGTGACCAGTAAAGGAGAAAGATGCATCAAAATTCGTGCCGTAGTCAGTTTTGATGAAGTGATCGTCTTTTGGGTTTGCGTTTACAATCTTTTCACCAGCGGCGAGAAGGAGTTTTCCAAGAGGTGGATGTTGCTCCATGAAATACACGCCACTTAAATATTTTTCAGCGGAAGCAATGTGATACGGCTCGTCCCAAAAAACAGCCTGGGGAAAGTTATACCTATAGAAGTAGGTAAAGAATGACGTGAGTAAAACAAAGCTCAGATACAGTGCGATGCTAGCGCGATCGCCTGAGGCGCCCGGCCTTTTTTTGTCGGTGGACATGCGGACAGTCTAGGTAGCTCATGTCATCTTGCAAACCCCGGAGACTTGCAGGCAGTAAATTTGGTGGCACCATATGCACTTTGACTTTACTCTCAAAAAAACGAAAAATTTTTGAATATTCCTCACATTTTATCATTAAAACATAGAAGGATGTACTGACAATACAGCCCAGTCTTGTAGCCCAATGCATCTGGTAAAGTGCACGACAACTATGGATATTCGCGACACCGTCAGCAGAGTGCTCCTCGGAATTGCGTTTGGTTTTGTGATGGGAATTGTGATGTATCAGGCGTCTGGAATTGATGCAGAAGTGATCAATAAGCAAATTTTGCGAGCTCAAATCCCTATTACGGTCTATTCAACCGGAACGGTAGATTGTGGTGGTCAGGGTGAATCACCTGGGCCTGCTGGTTGCTGTGCTGGTTTCCCTAATACAGTTGGAGTATGCGCCGCTCCTTGTACGATCCCAGGCGTCGGGGGTCCTGGGTGTCCTTCTTCTTCGTCCGTGGATCCATGTTTATCTGTTCCTGGCGGTATCAACTGCGGCGGCGGTGTTTGTTGTAGTACCAATGATGGCTACTGCGACGCAGGAGCATGTGTTCCGTATCCCACTTCTTCGTCCGTACCTTCCTCTCCGTCGTCACCCTCTTCTCCATCCTCTCCTTCCTCCGGAGGATCTTCATCGGGAGGTGCTGTGATACAGCTTCGAACTCATGCGCGTAAGAAATCATGAGTGCACGCTCCTCCATCATTCGTATCGGCCTTGGTATCCTCATGGGGCTCGTTCTTGCGATTGTGTTTTTGCAGTCTCAAAGATTTACCCTAGGTCCTCCGGTGAAAGGAGACCTTACAGGTTCCAGTAGTATGGATGCGTGTGGCGGTACGTGTCCTTCAGGTCTGTGTTGCGATGGCATTGGCGAATGTAACACGTGTCCTTCAACAAGCTCATCAACTTCTTCAGTTGGTGGTGGTTGTGCTAGCTGCCCAAATGCGTGCTCCTCCGCTCCGACCACACCTCCTACGACTCCTCCGACCACGCCACCAACCGGCCCTCCATCAGGACCCCCTTCTGGTCCTCCGTCAGGCCCACCAATTATCTTCCCACCTATTATTATACCTCCGTCAGGACCGCCATCCGGTCCTCCGTCAGGCCCTCCATCCGGACCACCGACAACACCTCCTACGACTCCACCAACGACGCCTCCTCCTCCAACGAACTCTTCGAACCCAAATTCTTCGAATCCTAATTCTTCAAACCCTAATTCTTCGAATCCTCCAAGCTCTCCAGGTTCAAGCACGCCTTCCTCACCTGGATCAAGTAATCCTTCTTCATCCAGGCCTGGGTCTAGCAATCCTTCCTCATCAAGGCCGGGATCCTCAAATCCGTCTTCTGCTAACCCATCTTCACCAGGTTCGAGTAACCCTTCGTCATCACGTCCATCTTCATCGAATCCATCGTCTTCCAATCCTTCGTCATCACGACCATCTTCGTCTACTCCGTCATCATCACGAGCTTCTTCTGTGGCATCTTCCGTTAACTCGTCGACGCCCCCTCCACCTCCTCCTCCTTCATCTACGCGTTCGTCCGCAGTGAGTTCTTCGCGCGTCAGCTCTACCACAACGTCTTCCACGCGATCATCGAATCCTTCATCTGACCGTAGTTCATCTAGGAGTTCTTCAAATTCATCGTCTGGCGGAACACACACCGAATGTCGCAACAACGCCTGTGTGATTATTCAAGGTCCAGGTGACAGCCAGTGTACAAACTCTCCATGTGTACCTCCTTCGTCGAGTTCCCGTAACAGTTCGAACTCTTCCATCCCGACAAACCACACGGAGTGTCGCAACAACGCCTGTGTGATTGTGAACGGTCCGGGTCAAAGTCAGTGTACAAACTCTCCGTGTATTCCGCCTTCTTCTAGCTCATCAAGCCGCACATCATCTCGTTCATCATCAACAAGTAGTTCTTCAAGGACGTCGTCTTCCCGCACATCGACAAGCAGCTCATCTAGGACTTCATCGAGGTCAGGATCCTTCTCTTCATTCCGATTCTCCACAACGTCATCGAGGTACTCCACGACGAGCAGTAGTTACACGACATCGAGATATGGCTCCACGTCATCATCTGTTACGTATCCATACTGTGGCGACAATATCCTTCAGTCACGCGAGCAGTGTGACCGTGGCGCACAAAATGGTCAGGTGGGTTCAGACTGCAGCGTAACCTGCCAAATTACAAAGCTACCGTTCTGTGGCGATACGATCATTCAGGCAGGTGAAGAATGTGATGATGGAAATGTCCGTGATGGTGACGGCTGTAACAGTCTCTGTAAGACAGAAAGGAAGTTCTGCACGGATGGTACGATCTGTGGGAACAACGTGTGCCGCAGCGGCAGGACATGTGAAGACGCGTACTGTGGCGACGGTATGGTTCAGTCTGCGCTCAACGAAGAGTGTGACGACGGTAACCGCGATAGTGATGACGATTGTGATAACACCTGTAAGTGGGTTGCACTTGCGGAGTGTGGTGACGGCATCGTGCAGTCTGAATTCGAGCTCTGTGATAACGGCAATGATCCATCTAACCCTGACCGAAACTCCAACGCTCCAAACGCAGAGTGCCGCTTGAACTGTATGCCTGAGCGCTGTGGAGACGGCATTCCTGATGACTTCATCGAGGAGTGTGATGATGGCAACAACATCAATGGAGATGGATGTTCTAGCGTTTGTACGCTTCCAGAAGGCGCTGCTCCACCTCCAACAACTCTTGGCGGTATTCTCGTTCCTCCTACGGTTCCACCTGTCACAAGTCAGTACCAGCCTCCAGTCAGTTCGCAGTATCCTCCGAACTACTACCCACCTACGATTCCAACGCCTGCTCGTACGCCTACGGGTCCTGGTCTCGTCATCTTCCTTGCTTCAGGCGCTGCTGCTGGTGTCGGAGTTGTCAGACGCAGATTCCTCAGTAAGTAGCCTCCAACCTTAGAGTGGAAAGGGGAGCGCTCAGAGCGTTTTTACGATATACTGTTACGATACGAACGAGAAAAAACATGCTCGTTATCATCATCTATAATCGCAGACAAGTTTGCCCCCGTAGCTCAGTGGATAGAGCAGAAGGTTTCTAACCTTTTGGTCGCAGGTTCGATTCCTGCCGGGGGTACCAACATTGATGGGTAAATACTCATGGCCGCACGAGCAGTCGTTTTGAGCTATACTGTGGCCATGAATGACCACAATACAGCTCCCGCCGGCGAGACAGACGAGCAGCGCGATATTCGAGTAAATAAAGACATCGCAGCATTTAGCTACGTGTGGATCATGTCGGTCATTATTTATATTGCACGTAAAGATTCTCGTTTCATTCAGTACCACAGCAAGCAGGGGATTGTGCTCTTTCTTCTCACTATTCCTGCAGCGATGATTCCGGTGATTGGTAATCTACTTGTTCTTGTTATTGCTGGAGGAATGATTCTTGGCTTTATTCATGCTGCTCAGGGCAAGTATGAAGACGTTCCGCTGGCTGGTGAACTTTCAAAGGGAAACATGAAGGTGAAGGACTTGGTTCATGCCATGGCACAGCTCCTCGAGAAGTTGGCAGATCTTCTGAAGCGCATGTTTCATAAGTCCGCCCAGGAACCTCAAAAGACTCCTCCTTCAGATTCGTCAGTAGACACCCCGCCAGTCACTCCGGTATTGTAGAAGCACACATGAAGTACAAACGAGTCCTCCTCAAGATCTCCGGCGAAGCACTCGCCAGCGGTTTTGGTTTTGACTACGGAAAACTTCACGATATTGCAGCACAAGTCGTAGCGGTTCATGAATCAGGTATTCAGGTCGTCATCGTTGTTGGTGCCGGCAATATTTGGCGTTTCCGCGACACCACAGAAAGCGGCATCGAGCGTACTGCAAGCGATGCGATGGGCATGCTTGCAACTATCATGAACGCGGTCGCTTTACAGTCTGCCATTGAAAATTTGGGTGTCTCCACACGTGTGTGTTCTGCCATCAATGTTCCTCAGCTTGCAGAGCCGTATCTTCGTCGTCGTGCCGAAAGACATCTTGAAAAAAAGCGCATCGTCATCTGCGCAGGAGGCACTGGCAACCCATACTTCACGACGGATTCAGCCGCAGCACTCCGTGCACTTGAGCTCAATTGTGGCGTAATCTTAAAAGCATCCACTGTCGATGGCGTGTACGACAAGGATCCAAACAAGTTCAAGAATGCCAAGAAGTACGAAACGCTAACTTTTCAGGAAGCCATTGAAAAGAACCTTAAAGTTTTCGACCAGTCAGCATTTAGCCTTTGTCGCGAACAGAATCTTCCGATCATTGTGTTTAATTACGGCAAGAAAGGCGCCTTCCTTGATGCCGCAAGCGGCAAAAAGGTTGGCACGCTTGTGAAAGACTGATCTTGATTTCATATTCTTTGTGCTAGAATGCCTTCATATGCATCAGTTTCTTTCTGTATTCCAAGCAGGCGTCAAAAAAACACTAGACCATCTTCATCTTGAGTTCAGCAAGCTCCAGACGGGACGAGCAAATGCGTCGCTCGTGGAACACATCGGAGTTGATGCGTACGGTCAAAGAATGGAAATGAAAGCTGTGGCCAGTATTTCCGTTCAAGACGCTCGTTCTATCGTGCTTCAGCCCTGGGACAAGTCAGTCCTCGGAGCTGTTGAAAAAGCTATTCAGCTCGCAAATATTGGAGTCAACCCAGTAAATGACGGTATCGTGATTCGGCTCAACTTTCCTCCGATGACAGAGGAGCGACGCTCACAAATCACAAAAATCGTTCATCAGCTTGCTGAGGCCGCTAAAATTTCTGTTCGTCAGGAGCGTCAAAAGATCAATGATGCTACGAAGGAGATTGCCGATGAAGATGAGAAAGAACGCGTGCAGAAAGATCTACAGAAGATGGTCGATGACGCAAACAAGGCAATCGAAGACATTGCCAAGAAGAAAGAGCAGGATGTCATGACGGTCTAAATCTGTTAGGATTTCGCCATGAAGAAAAAGCCTCTGTTCGCCATCCCGAGTTTCCCTGGTAGCAATGGGGAAACGGATAATTTGCGCGTTCTTCGGCGTTGTGGCTTTGATGCCTTCGTCTTCCGTTGGAATGATTCTTTGGAAAAACTGAAAGATGTTGACGGATATTTCTTTGGCGCAGGCTTTAGCTACGAAGATCGAGGTAGATCAGGCATGGTGGCAGCTCGAGACCCTTTGTTTGATTTCATGCGTCTCGAGGCTGCAAAAGGCAAAGTCATCGTCGGTAACTGCAACGGAGCGCAGGTGCTTATTGAAAGCGGTCTTATTCCGGTAGGGGATAAGCTGCGCATGTGTTTGGCTCACAATGCTATTCGTGAGTCAGATGGAAGCTGGAAGTCGCCTGGATTCCTCAATGAATGGATTTGGATTACTCCTGCATGCAAACCAGATCGATGCGCTACATCGAACTGGACGGGTGCTATGCATATCCCTATCGCGCACGGAGAGGGGCGCTTTGTAACTCGAGACCCTGAACTTATCGCCGAGCTTGAGAAAAACGACCAAGTAGCTTTTCGTTACTGCACACCAGATGCAGTACCTGCAGCTAAGGCTCCTTTTACGCCAAATGGCTCAACAGGTGGCATTGCAGGTATTTGTAACAAAGAAGGAAACGTCGTCGGCATGATGCCTCACCCTGAACGAACGGAACTTGGGGACAGGTACTTCATGTCTATCCTGACGTGGCTTGAGAACAATAAGAAAAAAGCATCATCTGTGACGCGTACGCCTGCTGGTGCTCTCAAGGTGTCCGATCGTGCAGTTATGCCGGTTGAAATTTATATTGATACACTCATTACCAATAACGAAGAGCGAACTGTAGAACAGGCTGCACGCAGAATTGAGTCAGGCTTGAGGCTCAAGCAGTACCGCTTTGTTGGACTCAAGGATGATCGTACCGAGGAACTTCTTTCGTCGTTGTCGTTCTTCAATCCAAATAAAGAGATTGCATACGTGAGGACGCGTGGGACGTTTCACAAATGGGATCCTGATGCTAAAAAACTTGAAAAAGCCGCTCATCCGATTCTGAAGGGTGTGCCACTTCTGCGCAGAGACGAGCCAGATACTGGGGGTTCTTCACTTGGTGGAGATAGCCAAACCGGAGTGTGTTACGACTGCAGAGAAGTATCGGAATCATCACTTCTCAAAACAGATGTGTGTGAAGTGTTTTGCAATCCACACTCCTCAACCCTTGAACGTCTTAGGGTGTGACGAAAGACATCGTCATCATCGCGCACAACATTCGCTCACTGTGGAACATCGGAGCAGTGTTTCGTAGTGCTGACGCGTTTTCTGTGTCACATATTCACTTAACGGGTTATACGGCTACTCCGCCCCGAAAGGAGATTGGTAAGACAGCGCTCGGCGCAGAAAAGACTATTCCGTGGTCAGAAGAAAAAGACCCGGTGAGTGTTATTCAACAACGTAAAAAGGAGGGCTATACCGTCATTTCTTTAGAATTGGGACAAGGAAGCACTCCCTTGATGGATTTCAAGTCTGAAAAACCAGTCTGCATCATTTTAGGTCATGAAATTCTGGGAGTACCCAAGGAACTCATGGCACTTTCAGACGCCACGGTGCATATTCCGATGCTTGGGGCTAAAAACTCGCTCAATGTGTCTGTTGCTGCAGGAATTGCAATGTACGCAATTCGGTGTTGCAGTTGAAAAAACGCATATTTATGCTACGATGGTGACGTCTTTCCTCACGTCCTTATGGCTGATCAAACGCAAGGAGCAAACCCTCCGCGCCCAGGAGATCCGGTACCGAATGGTGGACTTGATCCAACGCAGGTATTTGGCTCCCCTCCACCACCTCCAGCGCAACAAGCTGGAGCTCAGCAAGATGGTGCGAATCCTCCGGCGCAGGACGCAAGCCCTCCACCACCTCCGGTAGGTGTCCAGGCTACAAAAGAAGCAGGATACGATGATGAGGATATCAGAATTCTTGCCGAAGTTGGAAACTATCGCTTCGGTGCTGTGTCTCTCGGACTCAATAATAACAATGTTCTTATTCCTGCCCATCCAGAGACTCAATTTGATGAGCAAGTTTTTCTGGGACTACTTCGCGGTTCCATCTCTCTTACGCGAGATGAGAAGTGGCGCATCATTCAGGCCATTCCTAAGCTTAGTCAGTTTCAAATTGATGAGCTCCAGAAAATTCTTGATGAAGAAAAGTATAAGTTTAGCCAGCTTTCACCAAAGCACTTGAAGCACCTCATGCAGCTTGAGAAGAAGCATTCTCAAGACTGGGTTGATCTTCAGGCGTTGTATGTCCAGCAGTCTGCAAAGCAAAAGGAGCAGGCACAGGCTGATGACATCCGTAAGCAGCTCGGACTGTAATTACGCAAGCAGCTTTACGCCTACGAAAAGAACGATTCCAAGGATGGAAATCGAGATACCTGCAAGAAGTCCTCCTTTCACAGCTTTGTGAATGGCGGACATCATGAGGAAGATGAAAATAGCTGCGATAAAACTAAAGATTAGCGGAGACAAATAAAATGCCTGCACGAACGGAATGTCCCACGGAAGTACTCTATACACCGAGTAGTAGCCTACGGCGACAAACAGTCCATACCAGGCAAGTAGCCAACCTGCGTACAAACGTAGAGTTGCTGTCAGTGGGTGATACGTACCGCCAGGAACTTTACTTGCCACTGCGGGTGCACTTTTTGTGACAGGTTCTGCAATGTTCGTAAATCCGATCGTTTGCCTTGGTGCAGGTGCTTTAGGAGCCTGTGGAATTGGTGCTGGATTTTGGCTCTGCGAAGGAGCTACTTTCACACCTCGTTGCCATTGGTCGAGCTCAGCGTCTTTGTATTGCGGAAGGACGCCAACTGGGGACAGCATGGAAAGAAAAAGCTTCTGATCATCACGAAGCTTCTTAAATGCCTCGTACTTACTTTGTGCCTGCATGGTACCGCGGCGAACTGTGCCAGCAGTGTCCTTACCCTCAAAAGCGAAGACTGGCATCTGTGTCTCGGGAGCTGCTTCAGCAGCGACCACTGGTTTTGCACGAGATGCTTCAGAGATCTCGATAACTTCTAGGTTCAGGTCTTCCAATGCTTTTCGAGCATTCAGTTCATCCGGAGAGTCGATGGACCCTCGGACTTCCTTATTGTCGTCATTTGTCGCCCTGTACGTGAAGAGTGTCATACGGAGGCGGAAGCAGGTTTACTGAGCGCCGGCGTACGGCGTGATGTGTGACAGCATATAGGTAACCGCTGCCTTGAGTCTTGCATCAGCAATAATTTCAAAGTGTGTGCCGTCATCCCAGTCCCTAAAGCCGATGATATCTGACCCCTGGGTCTTGATCTGACCATCCTGCGCCTGCATGGAGGCAGATGTGCCGGAGACAAGATTCATGATAATAGCACCGTCACCTAGCTCTGCGATATCAACCATACCAAGCTCGACGTGCCACAGGTTGCTGGTCGTTGCTCCGAAAGATTTGAAGTACCAGTTTTTGTGCACAGGAATACAAAATGCAATGTGACTGGTGCAGTATTTCTGAGTCCAAAGACTGTCTTGATCATACGTCTGCTTCGCGAGGGTGACATTCTGCTGTTCCATGGCTGCAGAATCCGCTGGTACGGAAATACTGGAACTCGACGAAGAGGTGGTAGACGAAGTAGATGATGATTTGCTGCTGTTTTTTGATGATGACGTGGTGGCAGCAGACGAAGTTTTCGAGGAAGAGACGGATGATGATGTCTCACTGCTCGACATGGTAGAGGAGGAAGAGCTTTCCTTGGAAACACAGATGCCCGAACAGTCTGCACCACCGTTCATAGGGTCGCAGCTGTCACTTGGATCATCAACACAATCTTGACCTTCCTCACACTGAATTCCTGCAATACCTCCACACATTTTTTTGGTGCCTTCAGAAGACTCTTCTGAAGACGAGGAGGATTCCTGAAGAACATCAAGAACGATGACCTCTTCTGCTCGTAGCAACATGCCACCAGCCTCTACTGTTGGCTGTAGTGAGCCATGAACCTCAACACGCTTGCCAAGATAGGTGTTCAAATTTAGGTTTGCATCTGTGGACTCCAGGACAAGAAACTGGCCATCATCAAGTGATAGCTTGTGTGTGCCCTGCATGTAGGTCGTCATGCCAAGTTCATCGATAGTTCCGACGTAACTGACGTTGTGGGTGATGAGATCGTCACTGCTCACAGACGAGCTAGATGAGCTATTTGTATCGCTGGGGGTTGGGGCAGAGCCAAAATTACACGCTGTAAGGAGCGAGAGGCTGAAAACGGCTGGAAGAAGTAGTCTTCGCATTGGGTTCGGGGGATGAGGATCGCATTATAACCGTCTTCGCCCATAAGGTACAAAGAGACTCCTGCATCAATAGTAAAAATTATGTACACTGCACGAGATGTTTCAACCTGATGCATCAGTTCTCGGCAAGTATGCTGACCTTCTCATCAAGTTTGCATTAAACGGAGGTGAGGGTGCAAAAAAGGGTGAAGTAGTGCAGATCAACGTTCCGGATATCGCAAAGCCTCTCTATAAAGAGATACTTCGAGCAGTCTTGCAGTGTGGTGCGTACCCAAAAACAACCCTTCTCGCTACGGAAACGGATAAAATCTTTTTTCAGTACGCATCTGAAGATCAGCTTGTTTTCTTCCCAGAGGCGTACAAGCGTGCAGAAGCCGATCTCATTGATCATCAGGTTTCCATTATTGCCGAAGCTGATCCAACAGAGCTAAAAAGTGTCGATCCACAACGCCTATTTCGTACGATGGATGCACGACGAAAGTTTCGCGATTGGCTCTTTGCAAAAGAGCAGGAGAATAAGTTTTCGTGGACACTTGCGCTGTACGGAACCGAAGCCATGGCCAAAGAGGCAGGTATGTCGATCAAAGACTATTGGGATCAAATCATTCAGGCTTGTTACCTGGACTGCGAGGATCCCATCGCCGAGTGGAAAAAAATTCAGCTCGAGCAGGAGCGCGTAAAAAAAGCGCTGGATGCTCTTGAAATAGAATGGCTACATGTTGAGGGTAAGAGGATTGATCTGCATGTACAACTGGGCAAAAACCGTCGTTGGCTTGGGGGAAGTTGCCGAAATATTCCTAGCTTTGAATTATTTGTCTCTCCTGATTGGCATGGCACTGAAGGCACTGTGTACTTCAATCAGCCGCTTTATCGATACGGCAACATTCTCCGTGACATTACTCTCGAGTTTAAAAAAGGACTTGTCGTGCGTGCCGAAGCAAAAGAAGGTCAGAATGTTTTGGATAGTATGATCAGCCGTAGAAATGCTGACAAAATTGGTGAATACTCACTGACTGATAGGCGTTTCTCACGCATTACGAAGTTCATGGCAAATACGCTCTTCGATGAAAACATTGGAGGAGAGTTTGGTAATACACACTTGGCACTTGGCCGCGCCTACAAAGACAGTTTCCCAGGCGATATGAGCAAGCCGACGCCACAGGAATGGGAGGAGTGGGGCTACAACGATTCTCCTGAGCACACCGATATCATTTCAACCGAAGACCGCGTCGTGACAGCAACACTGCCGAGCGGAGCCAAGAAAGTCATCTTTAAGGACGGTCAATTTACGTTGTAGTACAAAAAAAGCGGCAGGGTTACTGCCGCTCTCTTTGTTATATTCGACTTTTACTCAGCCATTACTTTGTCCGAGAATGCCCAGTAGGCATCGGAACCTCCGAGCTCGCCTGCGCACTCAGCGCCGACAGCAAGAGGCATAGCTTCTGGGTGGAACGAAAGAGGGAAGTGGCGGTAGACCCACATCACCTGACCGTCGTAGTCCTTCATAAGCTGCTGGTACGTCGGGTGAACGGCGTGGCAGAACGGACACTCGTAGTCGGAGTACTCAATGAGTGCAATCTTGGCGTTTGCAGCCCCACGGACGTTGTCTTCCGTAGTGCTGACTGGAACGACAGGACCTGCAAGGGTGACGCCTGGCTCCTTCATAGCAGCCGTAGGATCTTTCAGCATCGCGTCGATCGTCTTTTTGAAGTTTGCAAGAGGCTGAGCGCCTGAAATGACGATGCCCTTACCAGTTTTCATGTCGAGGATGATGTTTCCTGGTGTTCCGCTAACGCCTGCTGTCTGGCCGTCAGCCATTTGCTTGTTGATTTTGTCTTCGAACTTTCCGCTACCGACACATGCAGTGAAGTCATCACCGTCAAGGCCGATCTCTTCGGCGTAACCGAGCATACGGTCTTCTACCTTAGCTTGTGGTGCCTGAGGCGCCTGTGGATTTGGCGCAGTGCCACCATTTCCTTGTACAACGACGCTCTTTGGCATCGAGCCAGAAGCAAAGGTAAGAATTGCTCCTGCGATGAGTCCGATGAGAAACATTGCAACTCCAAACCAGATGTTGTTCTGGCCGGTTGAGTCTTTGGAAGACATACAGTCAATACGGGAAAAAGAGTAAAACGTGGCCAGTATAGGGAAAGGGGTTGTGAAATGTGAATGCAACTTTATGCGAACTGTGTCCAATGAGCGTCTGGAGGGTTTTGTGCTATGGTACGCAAGTTTATCGTACCTCCCCCTCACTCTATGTCGAAACCTGGCTTCATTCGATGGTTCCATTCTCCTCTTCGGGTAGCGAGTGGAGCTGTTGTTGCAGTCATCATTCTCGCTGCTGGAATCGGTGGATTCCTTGCGTATAAGCCAGCTGCTTATGATTTTTCACAAAATCAAAAAATTTCGGCTACTTCACCCTTTCAACTAGTGTTTGCAGAAGAGATGGATCACACATCAGTGGAGCAGTATCTGACACTGCCAGAGGGAGTAGAGGTTACAAAAGTATGGAAAGACGAAGTTCTTGTTCTGCAGCCTACAAAAAAATTGGAAGCCGATACGACATATAAAGTTAGCGTCGACGGCAGAGCTTTACAGAAAGATGGAATTGCACTCGGCACAGACCTCGAGTTTGTTTTCATTGTCACTGGTTCACCTGTTGTTGCAGCGCAAATTCCTGCAGCTGACTCTGCTCATGTGCCGCAGGACGCCGATATCACGTTGGTGTTTGATCGTCCTGTCGTTCCGCTTACCCAAGTACAAGGAACAACGGCAGACAAAAGACTAGCCGGCTGGCCGGTAACGATTTCGCCGCAGGTGAAAGGAAAATGGCGTTGGCTTGGTACTACCACAGCTTCGTATGTTCCTGAAAAAGCGCTTACAATAGCGACGAAGTACACCGTCAATGTTCCGGCTGGGATCACAACAGTATCAAACGAACGGACGGAAAAAGACTTCAGTTGGAGCTTTGAGACTGAGCGCCCGACTGCCATTTCTTCAGTGCCGCACGAAAACTCTAGCTCTGCAGGTCCAGGAACAGAGGTGACAGTAATGTTTAATCAGGAAATGGACTTAATCAGCGCAAAAGACTCGATTGTCTTTGCTGAAAAATCCGGCATCGACAAAGTAGCCGATAGAGTTATTGGAGTCGCAGCAGTGAAATATGGAATGACGGAGGTTGGCGGATCAGTCAAAAAGAAGGTTGTTGATAAGAAAAAAGTTGTCATCACTCCATCGGAGCAACTGAAGTTCAACAAAAACTATGCCGTGACAGTTCGCGCAGGTGTACGCGGTCTTGTTGGAGATCTTGGTAGCTCTGCAGACTTTACGGTGAATTTCTCAACCGTAGGTCCACTGACGATTACTGATGGTACATATGAATATGGTTCGATCAATATTCGTTTCTCAAGCCCCGTTGATGGGAAGGAGATTAAAAAGGCTATCTCCATGAATCCACCGGCAAAATCCTTTAGCGAGATCGACTTTGAAACGTACGGTGACCAATTGGGGGATGATTCGGATGATAAAGCTGTTTCGCAGCTCTCTCTGTACCCGATGCTCGAACCGAGCACGACCTACACGATCACACTAAAGGATACACTGACAGATCACTACGGTCAGAAACTTGGTAAAACGTATGAACTAAAGTTCACAACGCCAGCCATTGAGCCACGGGTTTTCATTCATCCTGAAGGCAAATCATTTGGCATTTTCGAGAAAGGAAAACCACCGGTGTACTTCATCAACGATGTGAACGTCACCATGCTCAACGTTGAGTTCGGTCGCCTGACATTTAACAAGTTTACAGAGATGCGACGCTCGCAGCTTGATGGTTATAACCAAAATCTCGTCGATGCAAAAAGTGTCGTACAGGACTACAAGCTCGTTCAGCTAAAACCAAAAGCAAAGAAAAACAACTGGGAAGCATTGCCACTGGATATTGAGGAGACATTTGGAAAGCTGAAGCCAGGACTATATTTCCTGACTGTGCGTGCTCCAGAATGGGTGAATAGCTTCAACAAGGTTCCCTACCAAGAGGAGAGAACATTTGCCGTAACGAACATGGCAATGACGCTGAAGTATT
>JAKFXO010000027.1 GCA_021731345.1 Candidatus Peribacterales bacterium
AATCCTCACAATATTGATATTTTTGAAATATTTAGGACACACAATATCAATTTTTAATTTTATCTTATTACAAAGGATTAGGTTAGTTTAACAAACTTCCTCTTCCCTACCTTCACAATCCCCTCCTCTGCTTTGGCGTTCACGTCTGTCACCGCTTTCTCATTCACTTTGATGCCACCTTGCTCGATGAGCCTCCGTGCTTCGGATTTGCTCGCGCAGGAGCCGGACGCAACGAGTGCATCGATGAGTGACTCGCCCTTCTTCGCTTTGTACTCCGGCATGTCCTCCGGAACGCCTTTGTTCTTAAAGACATTCTCAAACGCTTCCTCGGCTGCTTTGGCGTCGGCTGCACTGTGATACATGGTCACGATCTCACGCGCTAAGTGCATCTTCAGGTTCTTTGGGTTCTCTTTGCCGTCCTTGAGCGCTTTCTCAGCGGCTGCGACTTCCGTCATCGGCATATCCGTACAGCACTCCATGTAGAGCGTGATCAGGTTATCCGGCATCGAGAGCAATTTGCCGTACATCTCCGCCGGTGCATCCGTGAGGTAGACACAGTTGTTGTAGGACTTACTCATCTTGCGGCCATCGGTTCCCTCAATGAGTTTGGTCGTGAGTACAAATTTATCTTTCTTCCCAAACGCAGTCTGCAGCGTGCGGCCTGCGAGCATATTGAAAAGCTGGTCGTTGCCGCCGAGCTCGACGTCGACATCAAGCATCACAGAGTCGTAGCCCACCATGAGCGGGTACATGAACTCAGTCACAGAAATTGGCGCATCTTTCTTCATGCGCTCTGCAAACATGTCGCGGTGGAGCATCTGCTGCACCGTGAAGTTGCTTGTGAGACCCAAAATATCTTTGAACGACAGTTTCTCCAGCCACTCGTGGTTGTACCTGACTTCGAGCTTTTTCATGTCCAAAATTTTCTTGGCTTGGTCGATGTACGTCTCAAAGTTTTTCTTCACATCCTCCGCGGTCAGTGCCTGACGCATCTCGTCGCGGCCGGACGGATCTCCAATCATTGCTGTAAAACTGCCGATGAGCAGGATGACGTGGTGACCAGCATCCTGAAATGCGCGCATCTTTCGTAGTGGCACCGAGTGACCCAAGTGAATCTGTGCGCCCGTTGGATCAATACCCCAATACAGCCGAAGTGGCTTACCTGCCTTTAGCTTGGCTTCCCCGAGCTTCCTCGGAACTACGTCGCTAATTGCCCGTGTCAGCAGTTCTTCGTGTGTCATCTTCTGCGAGTTTGCGGCATACTCTGGCCATGAGTCAAACCCCCAAGGCAGAGGCACTGAAGATCACAGTCACCGTTCCGGGTGGCGGACTTCGTATCGACCAGTTTCTTGCCATGCAGGAGGGCATCAAGAGCCGAAGTGCTGCGCAAAAGCTACTCGACGCAGGACTGGTGTATTGCAAGGGAAAGCGCGTGAAGAAGTCTTCGTTCAAGGTGGAAGGCGGCGACATCGTGACGTATTCACTCCCAGCAGCCGCTCCGGTACCTGAAACCGCGACGTCATCCGTGAAGCTGCCCGTACTTTTTGAAGATGACTACTGCATGGTCATCGAAAAACCTGCAGGAGTTGCGGTACATGCAGGAAACGGCATCAAGAAAGATGAAGAGACTATTGTCTCGGCACTCCGACCTCTCTTTAAAAAGCGAAAGCTTTCTTTTTCGGAAGGAGAAGTTCTGGTGCATCGTCTTGATCGTGAAACGACGGGATGTTTGCTCATCGCCAAGACTCCGGCCGCGCACATGAAGCTGCAGAAACAGTTTGCGGATCGTAGTGTCGAAAAAACGTACCTCACGATGGTTGCGGGTATCCCCTACCCTGCGTCTGCCATTATTGATGCGCCGATCGGCCGTCACAGTCAGGAACGTACGAAAATGTCCGTATACCAAGCAACGGCTACCAGACACGCGAAAACGACGTACAGGACGCTCGGAAAGACTGAGGACGCCGCACTCCTCGCGTGTGACCTGCACACCGGCCGTACGCATCAGATTCGCGTGCATCTTAAGAGTATCGGTCATCCGGTACTTGGTGACCCGAGTTACGGAAGCGGACAGTCTGAGGATATTGCACAGAAAAACGATATCGACTTTTTGTGTCTTCATGCGTGGAAGCTATCGTTTATGTCGATGAGTAAGAAGAAGGTAGATGTTGTGTGTGAGTTGCCGAAAAATTTTACGGAGCTTTTGAAAAGGCTAGAAATTAAAATTCCACAGTAATACTTATTGTCCTTTCTTTGTCCGAGCGACAAAGAAAGGACCAAAGAAAACGCGTGCGCGCAGACACCCCGCCCGTTCGCTGAGGCGAACGAGGCTTACCCGCAGTCCCCCACTGCTGCGCGCGCCTGCCCTTTGGATGTGGTTTCACATTTCCTTGCGAAAGATTTGCGACGGAAATTTCCCAAGGCGACAGGACGCTGTTTTTCTAGAAATACGACTTGCACAATCCATGATCATTCAAAGACGTAGTCGAAGACTCTTTAGAACACGACGTCCAGAACCATATTGGACACCGAAAGGGTGTGGTCGACGTTTAGCAGGTTAAGACTGGAGGGTAATGGGGGTTTGGGGGATCTAGGGAACCTGGCAAGGTTCCCTAGATCCCCCAAAAGAAGAATCGGATAACAATAGCCGTGATCGTCTTTGGTTTTTTTGTGCGTCAAAAAAGTGGAAGAGAAAACGTCAAACTACAGAAAAAGAACGTCATCGTCTTTCCAGCTTTTATTTAAGGATTAAAAGTGATTGTGTATTCGAGAACATCAAGAATCTCTCCGCTAGCGTTGCGAGCTACCACGCGATACACGTTCTTGCCACGCTTCATGGTCGTCAGTTCCGTGGACGCGATATAGTTCCACGTCGTCTTTCCAGAGATATACAGCGAGAGCGTGTAACCGTTAATCGAGATGCTTGCAGTATCTGCAGACGTACGACCTTCGATGACGATCTCTTTCTCGTTTGTCTCTGCAGACGTGCCGCTTGCCGGCTTATCCACTACCAGTACTCCCGGCGTGAGTGGCGGATTCTGTTTCAGTGCTGGCTGTGAGGATGACACGGCAGTTGTACCTGTGCCGGTTGGCGCTGCACCTGGCGTGTAATCGATCGTGATGCTGCGGCTTGGGCTCTTGTTACCGTCTGCGTCCATGGCGTACACCGTGAAGACGTTGAGGCCTGGCTTCATGTTTCCAAGATTCGCGCTGCCTAGATAGCTCCACGTCCGGGCACCCGGCTTGAAGAGCTGGAGCTTGTAGTCATTCACCACAACGCTCGCGATACCGGCCGATACTTCTCCGGTGATCTCCACTTCGGCCTGAGAAGTCTTCAGCGTTTCACCAGAACCGACCGGAGACTTGAAGCGCGGAGGATCAATGATCACTTTGAAAACGTTATTGATCGTGCGCTCGATCTTCGCGACTGGTACGCCTTGTACGTCCTGCGCTTCCACTGTGATAGCGAATGTCGGCTCGTCTTTTGGCAGGCTTAGTTCTGCGCTGAACGTGAGGTTCTGCTTGATCGCTACACTCTGTCCGTTCACCACAATCTGTGCAATGCGTGAGCCGACTTTTCCTGCAACCGTGACAGTCTTCGCGTTGATCTGTGCGCGGTTCTCCGGAGACGTGAGCACAAGCGGTGCGTCATCCGTTGGCGTTGTCGTCGTGCCTACTGGAGCGGTAGAACCACTTCCTGCAGGCTTATTCATCTGTGCGTAACTGGAGATCAGGAAAGAATCTTTCAGGAGCTCAAGGGTTACAGGATCACGGAATTCGTATGGATCGGAACCATCTTCGATGAGACGCTTTGCCTGCTCGGAGAGCGAAAGATACTGTCCTTCTCCAATAAATAACGATGGCTTAGAGTCCGCAAACGTGAGTGTTACTTTGGCTCCCACGCCTGCAGCGCGCATGACGTTGATCATGGTGGAACCGATGAGTGCATTCGTTGCAGCTGGAATCTCAGCGGAGAAATTTGAGGCTACGACAGTGCGAACGATGGCACCGGAGAACGTCTTCATCTCAGGAGAGACGATCCAGATGCGACCGGAACGAACCTTCAGTGTGATTTCAGATGTCCCCTCAGTCTCGCTATCAGACGCTTCGACAAGAACATCCGTACCGACGTCGAGTCGGACTTTCGTTCCATCGAAAAATTTCAGTGTCGCATCACCAGAGCCACGAGTGGCAACGGCGTCACCAGCGTAGAGCTTGAGTCCGTTTTCACCGCGCTGCCAGTCTTGCTCTTGAAGAGCCACCTGCACGCTATCAGTCGTAGCAGTCTCTAGTACCGCTGCTGTCTTGCGACCGACAGACCTATCAAACAGGCTGATGGCTTTGGATGCAGCAAACCACACAGCAAAGAGGATGACGGCTCCTACAATCAGTCGTACGAGCAGTGCCGGCCTGCGAGGGTCGCTATTTCCAGCCAAGTACTGACGGCGGCGATGCCTCGGCAACATGGTCACCAATGATAGGTGACAACTATCCAAACGCGCAACGCTTCTTTTTTACGCGGCGGTGACACGAGAGACTTCCACTCTCGTCGTCGTTTCATTTGCGATCATTTCTTCACCCCACTCTTTCATCGTTTTGTATCCTTCTTTATGAGCGGTCTCCAAAATTTCGGATGCGGTGGCTTGGTTCAGGATCAGATTTTTGATCGGTTCGGTCGCAACCAGAAGTTCTGGGAGCGTGCACTGTCCGGTGTAGTAACCCTTCTCATCTTCTTTGTGTTCTGCGAGCTTTCCTTTGATCTCAGGATTGATTGTACGAACAAGGCGCTGTGCAAGAACGGCACGCAAAGCTGGTGCGAATGTGTAGGTACTGATGCCCATCGACAGAAGACGCGGAATCGCTTCGATAGCCGAGTTGGTGTGGAGGGTAGCGAGCACTAAGTGACCCGTGAGTGAGGCATCAATAGCTGTCTGAGCCGTTTCTTGGTCACGGATTTCTCCGACCAGGATGATGTCCGGGTCATGACGAAGAATGGCTCGCAGGCCTGAAGCGAACGTATAGCCATGTTCGGTATCCACCTGACTTTGGATGATGTCCTTGAGTTCGTACTCCACCGGATCCTCGAGCGTGATGATGTTTCGATCTTTTCCAGAGAGTGTCGACAGAAGCGCATAGAGCGTCGTCGTTTTTCCGGAGCCCGTAGGACCGGTGACGAGGATGAGTCCGTTTGGGAGGTCTGTCAGTTCCTGCAACTTCGTTTTGATTGCCTGAGGGAAGCCGAGTTTCTCAAGAGGCACGATACCGCGCTGAGGATCAAGAAGACGAAGTGTGTACGCTTCACCGAAGCGCGATGGAAGGCTCGCAACACGCACGTTGACCATGCGTCCTGCAGTCGGGAATGTGTACTGTCCGTCCTGCGCAACGTTCTCCACGTTCATCTTCAGTTTGGACTTAAATTTGATGCGACGCTTCACCGTCTCAAAGTTCTCATGCGAAATATCGAGAAGTTTTCGAAGCACGCCAAGTTCACGCCACTCCACTTTCACTGCCGACTTCTGCGGGTTGATATGAATATCCGAAATGCCGTTTCGCACAGCTTCCTGTTCCAGGGTCGAGAGAAGCTCTTCGCCCTGCAGAGTTGCTAGCTTTTTTGGGTCAATTGGAGTCATCAGATCATTATACCACAGTTTTAGCTTTATTTGAAGCGGCTATCCCCTACTACGACACGACGAAGAGGGTAGCTGAAACTCAAGAATACGACAGTTTCAGGCGCTATTCTTCAAGTCGTTCGCCCCACTTCAGTTTGTTGCGGAGGGTCGAGAAGAAGCTTTCATCGTTGCGGCGCAGGAACTTTACCGTTTTCTCAGACACGATGGCGTGCACAGTGTCGTTTCTCTGGAGCGTCACGTAGGTCTGTCCGTCGAGCGTCAGGCTTACCTGCACGTCACCAAATTTGTTGGGCTTGGTGTAGATCGTCACTTCTACTTCGTCGGAACCCGGCAGTACGATCGGCTTTTGGCTGAAGCTATGCGGATTGATGGGGGTCAGGATCGTCGCTTTTAGTTCCGGATGCACGATGGGTCCGCCGGCTGCGAGTGAGTAGGCCGTAGAACCAGTAGGAGTTGCGATGATGACGCCGTCGGCGTGGAATGTTGCGAGCGGATCTCCGTTCACGCAGGTCTTCAAGTCGATGAGTCGTGAAATGGCACCCTGCGAAATAACGGCTTCATTGAGCACTTTTCCACTCCATATCTTTTTTCGTCCGCGGGTTGCGGTGATCTCAAGAAGGCTTCGTTCCTCTACTTGTCCTTTGCCACGCAAAAATTGCGGCAGCATTTCCTGTGTCTCACCAAGGCTGAGCTCAGCTAAAAATCCGACCGTGCCTTTATTGATCGAGAGAATGGGAACCGAGTAATCCTGCAGCTCACGAACGGTGCGCAAAATAGTGCCGTCGCCACCAAGAACCACAAGCAGGTCTAACTCTGAATGATTTTTGTAGATTGGCAATTTTCCAGCATCAAGCCGTGCGCTTCTTTTACCGTCGATTTTAATTTTCGCACCTGAGTCACGGATGATCTCGATGACGTGTTTCATCGTTCGTGCGAGATCGCCGATATCCGACCGGGCTGTAATGCCGACAATGGGGTATTTGAGAGGCATCGGAGCTCATGATAGCACGACCGGTTTCATCTGACATTTGGCCTTCTCTTTGCTATGATTCACCCGATGTACGAGAAGCTCCTCCGCATGCTTCGAGCCATGGAGCTCGAAGAGAAGGTACTCCACTCCGGAGTACTGGTTTGTATCTTCGGACTCTTTGTTCCGTGGATCGGTGGCCAGTGGTCAGGAACCGTCCAGCAATGGAGCGGATTCGGCTTTTACACCGGCTACATCGGCCAGACAGTCTTATTCCTGCAGCTCTATATTTTTGCGATGACGATCTCTCCCCTCCTCGGAGGCCCAACACTCGTCCGCAAAGGCATTCGTAATTTTGTCCGACTCATTCTGAGCTCTCTCAGCACCATTTTACTGATCATGGCCTTCACGGTGCTTCTTCGCCTCACAGGGCAGCTTTCGGGTGCTGAGATTCGGTTTGGTATTTACTTCGCCATCGTCGGTAGCGCTATTGCTACACTCTACGCATTCCTGAAGTATCAGGATGAGCAGAGAGGCCTCAATCAGGCAGTGTTCCTGCATCCAGATGCGCAGACCACTCCAAAGCTCAAAGTTACCGCCGTAGCCGACTCTCTTCCGGAAGATCGTCCGCCTCCACCTCCACCACCGACTCCCCCACCCGCTGAAGATCATCATCTTTTCTCCAACCAATGACCACTGACCCAAAGCCACCGAGCCAGTACAAAGACGATGACCTCGTCTACGTCGATCCTGAGACCAGAACGGTTGTTGGTATCGTCGAATGGATCAAAGGCGAAAAGCCGAAGTCTAAGCCATACGTCGCAGTTGCAGGAAAAGACGCAAAGCCGGGTGAGAGGCCGAAAGGCTTTTGGCGCAAGTTCTATCCATGGGGAACGTATCGCAGCATGAAGCGCATCTACAAAGTAGAGGGCAAGATCAAAGATGCAGAGCCGAATAAGACACTTGAGGAAGTGCTCCCTCGTGCGCTGGCCGAAGCCTTCTGGACGTGGGACGACAAGAAAAAATCTGCACCTGCAGTCACGGACACTGCGAAGGAAGCTGAGCAGATTTAGGACTTTAGGACTTTGCAGACGCGCTCTACTTCTTTCTTCGCGCCGATGATGAGCGGTGTGCGCTGATCAAGGTCGTTGATTTCAACGTCTAAGACGGACTTCTCTCCGTTACTAGCTCCTCCTCCTGCTTGTTCCATGATGTAGGCAAATGGGCCACACTCGAAGAGCAGGCGTAGCTTGCCGTTGGGATACTTACTGCCGCCAATGTTGGTGAAGATACCCGCACCCTTGATGAGCATGTGGTGAATGTCTGGGACCATACCGCCTGAGTAACGCAGCGTGTGTGCTTCGTTCATCCACGTGTCCATCATCTTGCGGTAATTTGGCGTATCCACGACAGCGCGCAGGTTACCCGGTGCGTACGTCTTCACTTCGTCCGTCATCGTGAGGTTTTTCTGGAGCAGCACGAACTCGCCAACTTCATTGAGGAAGAACGCATGGACGCCTTTGCCAGCCGAGTACACGAGGATCGTGCGTGGGCCGTAGACGAGGTACAGAGCGGCTACCTGATCACGCGGAGTCTTGCCGATGGGGCTACCTGCTTCGTAGATACCGAAGATGGAACCAATTGCGAGGTTGCAGTCCACAAGGCTGGAGCCATCGAGCGGGTCAAAGACGAGCGTAAACGGTGCGTCTGGGACGAGTCCCATGAGTTGCTCGGACTCTTCTTCGGAACAGAAGCTTGCAACGAGGCGGCTTTCACAGAGCTGTTCTTTGATGATCTTATTGCTGAGCACATCCAGCTTCAGCTGTTCTTCACCAAATGTGTTGCTGGAGCCCGCAAGCCCTAGGTCAGTCGTGCGAATAGCGTTCTCGACGTATTTTCCGGCGCGCGCGATATCATTGATGAGGTGACGTAATTTGTCCGGTGTTCCGGATGTGAAGAGGTGCTGATTGAGCGATACGCGTGACGGCAATGTGCACGAGTATCCGACTGTTGCTGGCTGAGCGGAGGATTTTTTCGTCATACGGCGATTGGGAATCAGATGAGAGCGGCGACTTTCAGTGTCATTTCCGTGACGCGCATTGCATAGCCCCACTCGTTGTCATACCAGCTGAGGATCTGCGCAGCGGTACCGTCCACTACTTTCGTGGACGGAGCATCTACGATGGACGAATGTGGGTCAGTCTGGAAGTCGATAGAGACACACTGGTCATGAGAAATAGCGAGGATGCCTTTCATCGCATTCGTCTTCGTCGCTGCTTCGATGGCGCTATGAATGCCTTCAACAGTGGCTGTTTTCTTGAACTGAAACGCCATGTACGCACAGCTCACCGTCGGTACAGGGACACGGAAGGCCATACCGTCCATTTTCCCTTTTAGATGCGGAAAAATGACTGCGCATGCGCGTACGGCACCGGTTTTTGTGGGGATCATGGAGAGTGTTGCAGCGCGTGCTTTTCGGAGCTCGCCTCCTTCCTTCGGTTTGTTATCCAAAAGATTTTGTGACGCTGTGAACGCGTGAACGGAGCTGACGAGCAGAGACTCCACACCGTACGTTGCTTCCATCACTTTGATGACGGGAGCAATGCAGTTTGTGGTGCACGATGCATTGCTGATGATGTGCATGTCTTTCGTGAGCTCATCATCATTCACACCCATGACGAACGTCGGGGTCTCGTCTTTCATCGGAGCTGTGACGATGACGCGCTTGGCGCCAGCATTGAGGTGCGCTTGTACCTCTTCACGTGTATCGAAATTACCTGTCGATTCGATGACGATATCAACGTTGAGTTCCTTCCAAGGACACTTTGCAGGATCGCGTTCTTTCACAACACGAACGTGGCAATCATTGACCATAATGTCATTTCCGTTCACGGAAATATCGGCATGGATGCGACCGTGCAGAGAATCGTATTTCAAAAGATACGCTCGCATCTCAGCATCAGACGAAGCGTTAATGGCAACAACCTCTACATCTTTTCCATACATCTCGATGAACTGTCTGTGGATGTTTCTGCCGATGCGTCCGTATCCATTTATTGCGACTCGAAGCATGAGCTGACACTACGGTATCCGTGCGCTTCAAATCAAGAAAATCCGCTTGAACAGGTACCTTAGACCAGGATTATCCGTAAATTCCGAGTAGAACACCGAGAAACGCCATAAAAGCTCCCACAATCCAGAGACGCATGGTGACTTTGCTTTCACCCCAGTTGAGGGCTTCCAGATGATGATGGAAGGGAGCGGACTTAAAGACCTTCTTGCCGTTTCGGAACTTCTTGCTCGTGAGCTGAATGATGACGGAGAGCATTTCGATGACGAAGACGAAGCCGATGAGCGGCAGGATGAGCACTTGGTTCACCATGAATGCCATGACGGCTAGCGTGCCGCCAAGGGCGAGGGAGCCGGTGTCACCCATAAAGAAGATGGCAGGTGGAATGTTGTGCCACAGGAAGGCTGCAAGCGCGCCAGCAACAACGCCACAGAACGCAGCGAGTACCAGGAGCCCAGAAAGATATGCGACAAGTGCGAAGGCGCCGAAAGCGATGATCAGGAGTCCTGCTGCAAGGCCATCGAGACCGTCGGTCACGTTCACGGCATTGGCGGTACCAATGACGACGAGAATGAAGAACGGAAGATACATCCATCCAAGGTCGAGCGTTTCAGGAAGTCCCATCATCGGACCGAATGGAATATCGACAGTTTGATATTGAAGTCGGAAGTAAAACCACGCACCAGCGAGCGAGCTCATGACAATCAAGACGATGAGCTTTGGCAGTGCGTTGAGGCCTTTGTTTTTACCCATGCCGCGGATATTCAGGTAATCATCCACTGCACCTAGAAGCCCAAAACCGACAAGCACAGCGAGCGGGATGTATACCTGTCCGCGCTGAAGGAGCGAGTGTTCTACAACTCCTTGGAGCGAGAGTCCTCGTGAAACCAAAACGGTGATCAGAATAGAGCCCCACACCAGAAGTCCGCCCATCGTCGGCGTTCCTGCCTTGGCTTGGTGGTACGTCAGAAAGACACTGGCCGATCCCCCATCCACAGCTTCCACTCGCAATTTTTTACCGAGCTTGAAGTGATGGAGAAACTGAACGAATGGCTTTGTCAGGATGAGAGCAACGAGAAACGCCGCAAACGAATATGCGAGAATTTCAAGTAGTGAAATCTCAGGTCTGATCGGGAGGTCTTCAAGCATACGGAGATTCTATGCCAAATACGTCGATCGGAATACCAACTTTTATTCACCTCTCATGCATCATTCATCATCGTGCACTGGTGGCCTAAAGGCAGCGCTGCCGCCTTTTACCTGCCCGATCATCTTATGCGTTGTGCGTGCGGCCATTGATTTTACCTCCTGAGTTTTGTCGACGTCGTAGAAGCGCATCTGCTCTTTCTTGAACATGAGCTCCACGCGTCCGGTCGGACCGTTACGGTGTTTGCGGACATAGATATCCGTGATGCCGGGACGATCAGAGTCTTCTTCGTAATAGTCTTCGCGGTACATCATGAGCACGACGTCGGCGTCCTGCTCGATGGATCCTGATTCACGAAGGTCGGAGAGCTGCGGAATGTTTCCCGGACGACTTTCCACTGCGCGCGAGAGCTGAGAAAGAGCGACGATCGGAATTTTTAATTCGCGACCGAGCATCTTGAGCGAGCGTGAGATTTCGGAAATTTCCTGTACACGGTTGCCGCTGTAGCTAGCGTTACCTGTGCTCATGAGCTGCATGAAGTCGATGATGATCATATCGAGACCGTGCTCCATCTGGAGGCGGCGGGCTTTGGCGCGGAGCTCTGGAATGGACGAGCCCATGGAGTCATCGATGAAGATGTTTGCTTTCGAGAGATCATCCATGATTGGACCCATGTTTTGAAAGTCACGATCTTCAAGTTTTCCCTTCTGGAGCTTCCACGAGTCCACGCCGAGCATAGAGGCGAAAAGACGGTCTACGAGCTGTTCTTTGCTCATTTCGAGCGAGAAGATGGCGATCGATTTTCCGTGTTTGATGGCTGCACTCTGCGCAATATTGAGTGCGAGTGATGTTTTTCCCATCGATGGACGTGCAGCGAGAATGATGAGGTCCGATGGCTGGAAACCCGAGAGTTTGAAGTCGAGAGCTGCAAAACCAGTCGGTACGCCTTTGATCGTATTGTCGTCTTTGTTCTAGTGCATTTCCGCAAACTTTTCGTAGCGGGCACTGAGAATTTCTTTGATGTGAATAAACTTTTCTTTGAGGAACGTTCCGGAAATGCTGAAGACAGTTTTTTCGACGATTTCGAGAAGCTCAGGAATATCTCGGTCTTCTTCATGTCCGAGTGCTTTGATCCTATCGCCAGCCTGAATGATGCGCCTGAGCACAGACTTTGTTTTGACGATCTGTCCGTACTTGAAAATGTGAGCGGACACCGGAACTTTGGATGCAAGTTCGGCGAGGAATGCGCTTCCTCCAACATCTTGGATTTTCTTTTCGTCTTGGAGCTTGCTTGTGACCGTCACGATATCCACCGGCTGGTGGGTTTGGTACAGGTCGACAATCGCTGAATAGATGATGCGGTACGAAGGCTCGTAGAAGTCCTCAGGCTGCAGAAGATCCGAAACCTTGATAATGGCCTCTGGGTCCATAAGCAGCGCGCCGAGCACTGTTTGCTCAGCTTCAAGGCTGTGTGGCTGCACGTCGAGAAAAGCTTGGGCCATGGGAACCGAGTGTAGATGACTTTGGCCGGAAGAGAAAAGGCCGCTCTGCGACAAACCGATGGACGGAATCAAGGACAACTGCCAGACATAAAAAAACGGAGGGAACCCTCCGTTTGTAAGCCCTTTTGTGAATGACGCCTAGACGTTCAGCTTCTTGAAGGCGTCGCGAATGTCTTTATCAAGCTTGTCGGTGAGCTTCGGGTTAGCCTTGAGGTACGCCCTGGCCTGTTCCCTACCCTGTCCGATCGTCTCTTCGCCAACGCGGAAGTATGCGCCGGACTTTTCGATGAAACCGTACTTGAGCCCGAGGTCGAGAACATCGCCTTCGCGGGAGATGCCCTGAGCGTACAAAATATCGAACTCTGCCTGACGGAATGGTGGAGCAATTTTGTTCTTCACGACTTTGACGCGAGTACGGTTACCGACGATTGTCTGCTCATCTGCACCCTTCTCCATGATTTTGTCGATTCTGCGGACGTCCAAACGGAGCGATGCGTAGAACTTGAGTGCGTTGCCGCCTGTTGTGGTTTCTGGGTTTCCGAACATGACGCCGATCTTCATACGCATCTGGTTGATGAAGACGACGGAGCAGTTAGTCTTGCTGACGATAGCCGTGAGCTTGCGGAGAGCCTGACTCATGAGGCGTGCCTGCAGACCCATGTGACTGTCCCCCATCATGCCTTCGATTTCAGCGCGTGGCGTCAGAGCTGCAACTGAGTCGATGACGATGATATCGAGACCACCGGAGCGCACGAGTGTTTCTGTAATCTCCAGAGCTTGTTCGCCGTCGTCTGGCTGTGAGACGAGGAGGCTATCGACGTCGACGCCGATCTTCTTGGCGTATGAGACGTCGAGTGCGTGCTCAGCGTCAATGAAAGCGGCCTTTCCGCCTCGTTTCTGAACCTGTGCTATAGCGTGGAGTGCTAGTGTGGTCTTACCGGATGATTCTGGTCCGAAGATTTCAATGATGCGACTTTTTGGGATGCCGCCCCCGAGAGCGAGATCGAGGCTCAGAGATCCGCTTGGATATGTCTCGATCTGTGTGTTCTGGGCGTTACCCATGTCCATGATCGATCCGGCTCCGAACTGTTTCTCGATATCGGCGATGGCCGCCTTGAGTGCGAGGTTTTTTGCGGACTGCACGGTGTCTGCCTTATCCAGCTTCGCTGGCTTTGGTGCGAGTGCTGGCATGTCCTTGGTAACGGTCGCGTCTGTGGTCTGCTTTGTCATGATGGGAGTAAAGAATGAAGTAAGGTGTATGAACGTTCACCTGCACTATCTCGTAGTCACGGAGATGGGTCAATCAGGAGGACTTGAGAAGTCTAGAATTTATTGTGGTGTACATGTGTACACCCAGTATAAGTTAAAATTAAGAAATTAAGATAATGGCTTATAGAAGACACTATTTGCGTGCTTTACACTGACCGATCTGATTCTCAAGATCTGTAATATTACAGAAGTAGCCTGCTCCGCAGAGGATGCCGGCCGCTCCTCCGCACGGAGTCCCTGCACCGCTGCCGGTGACTTGCGTGATGGATTCTTTATCCGTCAAAAAGGACAGTGTTCCGAGAGCGCGTTCAAATTGAGATGCGACAACGGTACCATCTTCTTCAGTTTTCAGTTGTTCCTGCATCGCAGGGTCAAAATGCAGTTCGATCACCGTGTCTTTTTCGAGGATGTAGACGTCTTCAGAATTCCCCTGACCTGCGATTCTGGTGCCTCGGCGGTTCCTAATGAAAATGGACGTGCCACCAGGAGGAAGCGTCGTGCCGCTCATGAGACGAATAGTGAGTAGCGGATTGGTTTCACCTGGCAGCATGAATGTTGCCACTTTATTTTTGATAGAGCCTTCCCATGTCTGTGGAACGCCGATGCGGATATTGAGAGTTGGAATTTCGAAACGGTGCAGATCTTCATCGCCATGCGAACGCTTGACGGTTTCAGCAACAAGCACTGGCAGGTCTGATTTGGATGTATTGGCTTCCAGTGTTCCTTGGACATAGACCGTCTGGCCTTCCAGATCTGTCATGTTCTGCGTACGGCTTTCGACAAAATATTTTTTTTCATTCTCAACGACGAGGATGTGTGAGCCGCGGCGAACAAGGGAGTTTTCAGCTTTGATGAGCGTTCCGGTAGCGCTCGTAGGTCCGTAGTTGATCGTTGGCCCATCATTTTTTGTGCAGGCTGAGAATGTTACGACAGTTGCGATGGCAGCAGTGAGAGTTAGAAATTTGAGATGAGTTTTCATGGAATCAAAATATAGCTTTGGACTATGGATTTCCACCTCTTTGCCTTGCCCTTCTTTGGTAACAAAAAAGCCGCCCCGGAGGACGGCTTTTGAATGCGATGGAAGGAAGACTATTTCTTCTTTGAGGAATCGAAGTCGTACACTGCACGACCGACGCGGACGAAGTATGGCATCTTCTGGAGGTTCAGGCTGATCGTACCGACTTTGACGGTGCGCTGCTTAGAGACCTCTTCGATGATCTGCTTCTTACTGAGCGCGCCCTTCTGCTTGAGGATGTTTTCGATGACATCGGCAACTGTACCTGGTTCGTAACCCCACTCACGAAGAGCGTAAAGACCACGACCGACAAGAACGAACTGTGGGTAACGAATGAGCTCGTTGTGCACAGCCTGCACCGTAACGTTCTTATGATCGAAGCCAGCCTCCTTGATCGAGTTTGCGATCTCCATGAAGTGCATCGGACGACCCGACTTCTTGAGGATGATCTCGACTTTGTCGCGGATGGAACGTGGACGAACGAACCTCCACTCTGTGAGTCCCCAACCTTCTGGAATCTCTTTGAGACGCTCGTCGATAGAGAGACAGCTCACAATGAGCTCAGGAGACGGAACGCGTCCCTGGAACGCAGGCATGGCCTGAATGGAGCTGATGACCTCAGCAGCCTTCATACATGAGTGACGCTTGTTGAGGAACTTCACACCCATATCGACGATCGTCGAAATGTCATCCATCGAAAGGTTGCTCAGTCTCCAGAACGGCTTATAGGTCTGGCTGCGGCCTTCGCTCGCCATTTCGTTATCAATGGAGAAGGAAAGCTTCAGGATCGAACCGTCGACCATCTGGCTTCCTGGGAGGCGCTTGAGAACGGACGACACGAGTTCTGTGGAGAGCATGAGTCCGCCGTGTGCACGGAGGATCCCCTTCGCCATGTCGTTCACATCATTGAGGCGCGTGGTGCGAACCGTGCGCTTCAGCTTAGAGAGAGCGATGCTCTCGATCTGACGAATGCGCTCGCGTGTGACGTTGAAGTGCTTACCAATCCTCTCGAGCGTCTGCTTGCTCTGGCCAGCCAGTGCGAAGCGGCGCTTGATCACCTCCGTCTCCTTCTGGGTGAGTACCAAGAAGAGGTCGCCGAGCAATTCCTGCAGATTCAGATTGAGCTGCGACTTCGCGGTTGCCGCTTGAGCGGTACCGTTGGAGGTGGTGGATGAAGACATGCGGCGGAAGGGAGGAATTAAACTATCTTGTTCTACCAGAACGTTGACAGAAAATAAAGTTAAACTTTCTTTCCTATCGCTCTGCGATGTTGCAGAAGCATGTCAACGTTTTTCGGCAGATGAATGAGCAAGATAGGTCCCTGTTAAAGGAACGTATAATATAATAATAAATAGCCTTGTCAATAGTCTTTTTTTCTCTGATCTAAGACCACAGAGAGCATATCGCATGCAGCCTTGGCATCTGGATCTGTCCCTGGTGCAGTACCGTGGGTTGAGTACCGTTCATCAATGAGAGTGATAGGTAGCTCAAGCGCGCTTTTCAGCAGCTCAACAAGATCACGAACAAGGCTTGCCTGTTTCCCCTCTTCTCCTTGTGGTAGGCGCGGAAGACCAATGATGATCTCGGAAGCATTCTTTGCTTTTGCGAGCTCAGTAATACGAACCACGAGTTCCTCGGGTGTCCTATGACGAATGGTATCAAGCGCCATGACAAAGCCAGCTTTTGTATCAGCAAAAGCGACTCCCGTGCGCCTGGTGCCTGCGTCGATACCGAGCAGGACAGACATCCCTTATTTCTTAGGGTTCGGGCTGACCATGCGGGAGAGAGCCGACTTCTTCTTTGCGGCGTTCTTCCAGTGGATGATGTTCTTCTTTGCGGCGGTGTCGATGGACTTGAAAGCAGCCGGAAGAACTTTTGCAGCTTCGGATTGCTTGCCCTCTTTGACGAGCTCCAAGATTTTCTTCATGTACGTCTTCATACCGGTTTTAAACGGCTGACGACGTGCGTTGCGCTCCTCGGACTGACGAGCGTGCTTGATGGAGGCTTTCAGAAGTGGCATAAGAGTGTGCTTTAGAGCTCGGAGAGCGTAGGGAAAGGCGGAAACGAAGTCAACTCTGGGTTTACGCTTTATTCTAGTTCGGGCGGCATCGGCGCCATGAAGGTGCTCGTGAAATCGTTCTGCAGATTCTCAAATGGCAGGAATTTCGGCTTTTCAACCGTGAATGGGGCTACTTCAGATCGTGTACCGATGAAGTCTGCAGTGAAGAGCGGTTTGCCATCCAGCTTTCCTGAAGCTTTGACATTCACGACAAAATCTTTGAGAGAGTTGGTCAGTTTTGCTGATGCTCCTTCTATAGTGATGATGAGTTTGTAGTGCGGCAGGACGATGACGCCGCGGCTGATCTCCACCTTCTCCATGGAGAGAGTTGTGATATCGAGTTCAATGGAGCCTGCCAAGTTTCCTGTGTCAGGATCGGTGATCGTGAGATCAACGTACTTGGCGTTCATAGTTCCCTGTACCACGGTTTTCTCTCCGGAGGTGACAGTGAGAGTTTCACCGGTACGAGTGACGGTGACTGTCTGATTTGTCTTCTTGTCTGTGAGGACGAGAGTGAAATTCTTGTCTGTGCGCGTAAATGCGATGTGGCCGTTGAGAGTGCCTTTCTCGTCGAAGATGTCGCCATCGAAACCTGTGAGGTCATATGTTTTCGCATCGGCACTAATGATTCCTTTGACGGAACCCATCGTTCGAAGGAACTCTGCATCATTCTTCGTGAGAGATTCCATCATCGTCTTCAGTTCCCCATTCGTACGCATCTGCGTTTCCCATGACGGACCGGATACCTCCTCTATATAGGTCAGAAAAGCGCGGACTGTTTCATGAACTTTCTTTTTGTCTGATTCGACACGTACATGAATCTGCCCGTCTTTTTCCGGCAAAAGTTCCACACCTTTCCAGAGGTGTGTACCGTTTCCAAGTTTTTCTAGTTGCTCCGGTGACATGTGAATGCCGCGCAGCGCGTTCGATAAAATCTCTTCAATTGGGGGCTGCGATATTTCACCACTGTCTCGTGGAAGGTCTTTAAGGATGACATCAAGTTCCTCAAATGTCTTGCCGTACCAATTCTTAGAAATGGCTTCAGGAAGCGAAAAAGGCGTAGGCAAGAAAGCAGGTGCGGTAGCATCGACTTTTTCAAAATTGATTGAGAGTGTTCGGTCGACGGCGCGTGCGTTCATGAGAGCGTACAGGCTGACTTGTTCAGATTTTCCAGTGCTTGGTGTTCCGGGTGGAACATCTGCTTTTACAATGAGAGTCACCGTTAGGTCAGCAGTTGGACTTTTCACATCTGTTGCATCGGACAGCATGGATGACGTGAGACTCAGCGATGCATTTCCTTTATAGCTTTCCGCTGCAGGAAGAATTTTGACATTCAGCGTCGTTGTCGTTTTTGCAATCAGCGGATGCTCGATGGTCACGGCATGCTCCATAAGGTGCATCATCATTCGTTCATGCATCTTTGTGAGAGCTTGATCGGCACCGCTGTCCCCTCCCCCGCCGCAGGCAGAAAGAAGAACGCAGAGTGTGACGAGTGACAGACGGATGCGATGCATGGAAGTCAGGGGAAAACAGTGGCTTCTACAGTACCATGAAATGATGCGCCCTATCTTCCTTATTATGGTACTATCGGTCTGCACGGTAACGTTGCCGATGCGCGTTTGATATTTCTGCCATCCCAGACACCACAATGTGCGGAATCTTCGGATACATCGGCGAGAAAACTAATGCTGGCTCTCTCGTGATCAAGGGTCTCAAAAATCTTGAGTACCGTGGTTACGATTCTTGGGGTGTCGCTATCCGCAAAGATGACGGTGCACTTCGTATTGGAAAAGACATTGGAAAGATCGGTGCTGTAAAGCCGGAAGACTATGCAGATACATCGAGTCTTGCGATTGCACACTCACGTTGGGCAACGCACGGTGGTGTGACGAAAGAAAACGCACACCCGCACACCAGTTGTGATGATCGCATTGCCGTTGTGCATAACGGCATCATCGAGAACTATGTTGAGCTACGCACTGAACTGAAAGCGAAGGGCCATATCTTCAAATCTGAAACTGATACCGAGATCATCCCTCACTTGATTGAGGAATTATTGAAGACTGGTTTGTCGCTACAGGAAGCCGTCCGTGCGGCATGTCTTCGTTTTACAGGACGTTACGCTGTTCTTGTCATGGATAAGCTTTCCAAGGGTCTTGTTGCCGCGCGCACCGGCTCACCACTCATTGTGGGAGTAGGGAAAAATGAGTACTTCGTCGCCTCGGACATCCCAGCGTTTTTGGAACACACACGCACCGTGAAATATTTGGACGATGGTGAAATGGTCGTCATCGAAGGTGGTGTCATCAAGTTCTTCGACATCGAATCCGGCAGCGAGCGAAGCAAGCGCGATGTCACGATTGATTGGGAGGTGAAAGATGCAGAGAAGGGAGAGTACGAGCACTACATGATGAAGGAGATCATGGATCAGAAAGATACGATCCGCCGCGCGACACATCAGGATGACGCGGAGATCAACGAAGTCGCAAAGGCTATCGAGACGTGTCTCGGTTGTATTCTCACCGCGTGCGGCACGGCCGGTAAAGTGTGTATGGCTGCGGACTACTTTTTCTCAGTCGTCGCCAAGCGCCACGTGAACTTCACACCGGCGAGTGAGTTCCCGATCTTCCATCACTTCCTCAAGCCAGAGAGTCTTATCATTGTTGTGTCACAGAGTGGAGAGACCGCTGACGTCTTGGAGGCGATGAAAGTTGCGAAGGCTGCGAAGTCGAAAGTTCTTGCGATCGTGAATACGGAAGGCTCTAGCATTGCGCGTGCGGCCGACTACACGCTACTCATCAACGCAGGGCCAGAGAAAGCCGTTGCTTCCACCAAGGCTGCGACCGGACAGATGGCGGTGCTACTTCTTATCGCACACGCAGTTGCTGGAAAGTTGAACGCTGGACGCCTTCTCTTGCAGGAAACAGGAGGGCAGATCAACGATATGTTGAACCCTCGCTACGTGCAGCATATTCAGAACGTTGCGGATGCGATCCATACACACGACAACATGTACATCATCGGAAAAGGTTGGAACTATCCGATGGCGATGGAAGCAGCGATCAAGATTCAGGAAGTGAGCTATATCCACGCCGAAGGTTTTGCCGCCGGTGAACTCAAGCACGGACCGATCGCACTCATTGAAAAAGGAACGCCGTGTATCGCACTCATGGGTAATGATGAATTCACGAACGACATGCTCAGTAACATCATGGAGCTCAAGGCTCGCGGCGCGCTCATTATCGGCATCGCACCGAAGAAGCACGATGTGTTCGATCATTGGATCAAAGTGCCGGATGCAGGAGCAGCGCAGCCGATCGTCAATATCATCCCCATCCAGATTTTGGCTTATCTCCTAGCGATTGCGAGGGGTAGGGATCCGGATATGCCGAGGAATTTGGCGAAGTCGGTGACGGTGAAATAGCTTTAGTTAGCATTCAGCCTTAATTCATCAATTTTGTCTTGAAAAGCAATAATCAAATCTTGGAGTATGCCTGCGATATAAACTTCTCCTTTATTGGAAGAATGCCCAGCTTCAATCGCCATTACTCTGAGGACTTCCAAATATTCTGACTCCTGAGGATTCGATTCGAGTGATGTTATATATCTATCTGTAACGCGCCCTCTTACTTCTGCCATGATGCTTTCGCAGGCACGTTTTGCATCAGTAGTCTCAAAGAGATCTTGAGTGCCAATCACAGCCGATAAGTTTTGTAACGTACGCAAGGAGGCTGCTGTCATGTTTGCTGATCGTAATTCTCTAAGAATACTTTGCTTCAATTCATGCCTGTCTTGATCGACGCCTGTTAAATTCTGCCAAAACTTGAACTGAGGGTCTGTTTCATCTGGGTCTTTTACAACTTCACGCTCTACTAATTTTTCCAGGGTTGATATATCAATTTCCTCTTCGTATAGCCGAAGCGTGTCTTGAATAATGCGTTCTTTCATATGTATATTAAAAAGCATTTATAGATAAAAAGCAAGATCCGAAACTGTGTGCGGTGACGGAGAAGTAGGCATATGTCCTTTCTTTGTCCGAGCGACAAAGAAAGGACCAAAGAAAACGCGTGCGCGCAGATACCCCGCCCGTTCGTTGAGACGAACGAGGCTTACCCGCAGTCCCCCACTGCTGCGCGCGCCAGCCCTTTGTATGTAGCTTTTCTCATTATTTGGTTGGCATGGCTCACAAAAAGCGCGGCGAAGCGCGGGTCTTGCGGGTTCCCGCGCTGGAGCCGCACCATTAAGAGGAAAGAGAGTCCGTGAGAGGAAACCGTAGGTTTCCTTTCACGAATTATTTCTCATCCGGTGGAATTCCGTAGTACTCAAAAAGGAACGCCGCAATATCTTTGAAAAGCGGAGCCGCCGACTTCGAACCGAAGTCGTCTTTCTTCGGTCTATCAAGCTTCACGAGGATGACGAATTTCGGATTATCCACTGGTGCGTATCCTGCATATGTTGCAATGGTTGAACCTGTTCCGGTTTCATATTTTCCGCCAGGACCAGCGATTTGTGATGTACCTGTTTTTCCAGCGATGCGATGACCTTTTACCTTACCTGCTTTCGCGAAGCCGTACTCAGCTGATTGGATCAGCATGGCCGTGATGGTCGCTGCGGTCTCAGGCTTGATGACTTGTCCGATGACTGTGGGCTGACGCTTGTCGATCGTGCCGTCGGAGTGCTCGATTTGATCCACTATCGTTGGACGCATCAGCTTTCCGCCGTTTGCGAGCGCGGTGTAGGCGGTAGCCATCTGCAGCGGCGTTGTGGTGATTCCTTGTCCGAAGGCCATGGTCATCGTCAGAGCGGGGCTCCACTCTCTCCAGGGCTTCAAGTCACCTGGGAGTTCGTTATCAAGCTCGATGCCCGTAATCCGTCCGAAGCCAAATTGGTCCAAGGCAGAACGGAAGAGTTTGCGGCCGAGCTTTTGGCTGACTGCTGTCATGCACGTGTTAATGGAGTAGCTTAAGCAGTCGACCATGTTCACTTGTCCGTAGTACGTGTTGAGAGCGTTCTTGATGGTGAAGACGTCGACCTTCACGGCACCCGTGTCGTTGTAAATATCCAGTGGCGATACTTCGCCTTGGTCGATAGCGATGGCCATGGTGATAGGTTTTACGACGGATCCCGGCTCGTAGACTTCCTGCACGTTGCGGTTTACGTACGAACCGACACCGATGTTATTTTTATATTTCAGCCACACTCCTTTGCGTTCGGTTGGGAACACTTCACGACGGTTGTTGTCACCGAGATACAAGAAGTAACGACTGATACGCGGAAGGTCGTAGAGCAGCTCAAGTTCTTTGATCTTCTCCTGGATTTCTTTGCTGAGCCTGGTGCGACCGTCTGGAAGAATGTCTGGGAGATACGCCTTCACGACTCTCGCATTCGTTTCGGGGTTGAACACTTCGACGACGATTTGTTTTTCTCGCTCCGGATCAACAACAATAGGCTCTTTTTCATAGACCGCTGCGTAGGAGTTATTATCAAAGAGCGGCGCGTTTGCCATGGCCACGATGCGTCCAGTGTACGGATCAATGATGATGACCTGCCCGGACTCGGCATCAACTTTTTTCACCATAGCATCGAGGAGTTCTTCCACGCGGGACTGGATGAATCTGTCGATCGTGAGCGTGATCGTCGAGCCGTCACGAGGGTCAATGAATTTTTGATCAGAAGAGATAATCTGACCACCGAAAGGATCGCTGACAGATGCGATCAAACCCTCCTGCCCTCGGAGCACCGAGTCATACGTGCGTTCCACTCCGTACTGCGGTTCTGAGAGCGTGTTGATGAATCCGATGACGTGGGATGCAATCTGCGTATCCGGATAAAAACGCCAGTGCTGTGGGATGAGCGCGACGGCGCGGAATGGATCATAGGCTTGCGCAGCTTTCTTGCCATTGGGGTCAGCTGCAGCTTTCGCGGCCGCCTCCTCTGCATGCTTTAGCTTGAGCTCGCGTACTTTGCGTGAGAGCTCTGGCGGAAGTCGTCCCATGATGGGGACGTAGCGAAGAGGACGTTGGATCATGCGCGTCTTCAGGACACTTGGGTCTTGCCTCAGCACCGGAGAGAGCTGGCGTGAAATGTCACTAATGGAGGATTGTTCGATAAGATCAGGATTGGCGTACACAAGCCTCTGTTCTTCATTTACATAAATTCCGGGGATACTCATTTTCTGGACATCGGCGACTTGTTTTTTATCCGCGCTGTACAAAAGTGGCGCAAAGGACACTGTCTGCCTTCGGATACGTTCCTCAATGTAGCGAGCGAAGAGTCGTTTTATTTCCGTCATGTCCGGCAGCGGCGATTCTGCACCGGACGTAGCGAGTGCACCGGTGAGAATTGTGACGGTGTAGCCTGAACCGAAACCGCTTTCCATGATCTTTACTTTCGCTAGTGGGTCGAAGGCCGGACGGTAGAACTGAATGAGTTCGTTTGGGCATGCAGTTGTGCCTTTGCGGCATGCGGCATCAAATTCTGGAGTCACAAGAATTTCCGACAGTTCATCGGAGATCGTCGCGTGGTCACCAGGGATAATGAGCGGGTCAACGTACAGAAGGTCGAGTGTGGTGTTTGTCGCGAGGATGCTCGTCTCACCCGTCTTGCTGTTCCTGCTCATAATTTCTCCGCGTCTGGCGGACAGAACCACGCCTCCGTATTGCTGTTCTTGGGCTCTGCGGCTGTACTC
>JAKFXO010000110.1 GCA_021731345.1 Candidatus Peribacterales bacterium
ATTGCGCGCCACAACCACCGTCGAAAACCACACTGCTTTGCTCCGGCGCAGACATCAAGCGCACTGTGTCCTCCGAGCGCGCCAACCGTGAGTTTCGTGAGGTCGTAGCCTTTGAGGAGGGCAGCTGTATCCATATGCGAAGTGTAGCGAAAAGAAGCGTCAACGACATTCAAAACTCTTTTGACTAACCGAGAATCTCTTTTAGTCTGCCGCTTTCAACCGCTTGCTTAATGTCGCGTGCGATGCGACGACCTGTGCTCATCGGAACGTTATATTTGAGTGCGGTATACGGAGAACCTTCGATGAACGGGTTCGTTCCAGCGACGATGCGTGCGCTAATTTCGAACACGAACACCTGAAGCTTTCGTGTGACGATCGTTTCCAAGCAGAATGGACCGAAGAGACCTTTCTCGAGCTTGGCCTTCGTCTGCGTATTGTGAAGTTTTCGGCTCGCCTCTACGACGCGCTGACCCATGGCGAAAAATTCCGGCAGCATGGATTCACGAATAACGAGAGGAATATTGCCGACGATGGTGTAACTCGTGTGAATCTTGGCAGCGAGCTGATCTTCAGCCTTGATGCGTCCGATGGAGTCAGCATTGGACTCGTAACGCTTATCAAAGCTCATGATCTCAAGCTCGTTCGTGATCGGTGAAAAGAAGTAGTGCACATATACCGGCACACCGATGATGTACTCCTGAATGGTGAAGTCATTATCGTCTGGATATTTACGATTCTTCACCTCGTAGAATTGCTCTGCATTTCTGACGACGAAGTAACCAAATCCTCCACCGGCACCATGAAATTTGACGATGACCGGACAGTCGATGTCCTCCGGTTTTGCAAACACACGAGGCATGAGAATTCCAGCATCCAGAAGCCATTCTCGCTCCATCGTGCGGTTGCTTTCCCATTCCAAAATTTCTTTCGTTCCGTAATACATCGTCTTCATGCTCTGCACTTTGGCATGACCCATGTTCGAGATGAATGATCCATGCGGAATAATGATGGCGTTTCGCTTCAGAAGTTCAGGCTCAACTTTCTTGTCCCACTCGCTCCAGTCATCCACGAGAATGATGTCATCGGCGACACCGAAACTTTTGTACACGCCTTCGGTACCGCGTTTGCACACAGCAATGTTTGGCACGCCTTCGTCTTTGGCGCCCTTGAGAATCTGCAGCGCGGAATGGCTGCCGATGGTGGCGATGGCGTAATCCTTTGGATTACGTGAAGCGCCTGCCGCTGATGTCTTGGCGGGAGTCATGAGATTTCAGGAATTGTAGCCCTCTTTGCTCAGGTGTGGCAACTGTTTTTCTATAAAAATTGGAGGTGCCGGTGAGGATCGCACTCACGCATGGGGGATTTGCAGTCCCCTGCCTTACTGCTTGGCTACGGCACCATAGCGCAGCAGATTGTACTGATAAGAGCGCAGCATCACTAGTGATGATCTGCAAATTTTTACTTTAACTGATGAGCGTATTGATTTATGTAGCCTCAGCGTCTGCAGTCGGGTCTTTGAACGATACGTTTTTCAGGATGAACTTCACTTGATCAGCTTCACTATCCTGAATGGAAAGTGGGAACGAACCCGTGAAGGTGTAACCTGTTTTTTCCTGTGATACGGAAATTTGATAATACCTGCGGATCGGTTGGTCAGCACTCGGACGAGCGCTAAACACATGGAGAGAGGACTGCTCTCCGTCGATGTACACCGTTTCTTTGTCGATAAGCCTGTAATCAGGCAGTGCTGAGACTGCGAGTAAGTTGGACTGACTGTAGTCCGGCGTCTTCATATCCGTCGAAAGCGGCTCGCGCGTGACGGTCACCGTATCGAGCTGTCCGGCATGTGGCGTATCAAACTGGAATGCAGCGACTGTTTCCTCTGGAACGCCAAGTTGGCGCAGTGTTTCACTAGAAAGAACGCGCCAGCCTTTCGGCAAACACGCAGCGAACATGGTATTCCAAAACTGCTGCTCACACGTCACTTTAGAACCTCCTGAGCTGCTAGAACCGCATCCTGCGAGGAAAGTAACGGCCACAACAGCGACGAAGAAACGCTTCATGGAGATCATCGTATCACGAGTGGCAAAGCAATCACAAAGCGCAGAATGAAGGGCAGAACTTGGAATTGACACAAGTCATCGAATACAAGATAGAGGTATATGGAGCCGTGGTCGGATGGTGGTATTTTTGCTATAATGATTGGATTTATGCGCAAAAACCGACTTTCCACATTGTCACTCGCAGTGCTCGTCCTCGGGCAGCTGCCTTTGAGCGCGTTTGCAGCCGGACCATGCACGGTCTCTGCGCTTGATACAGTTGCAGGGCTCGGAACACAGGTGACCATCAGTGGCTGCGCAGGCGCTGGAACAACGTCTCTGTCACTCCGTGGACCTTCGGGGACTTCGTCGTATACACAGCAGATTTCTCTGGATGCAGCAGGAAGTGCGATGACGCTCATTCCGTCCAAACACACGTTCAATGCAGGAAGTTACGACGTCACAGCTGCAGGGGTGTCGACAACGTTCTCTGTCATTGCTGATCGTGCCGATGACGGACACTCGAAGTTCACCGCATCTCCGGTCAGTATCCGTAGTAACGGCCAAGACCCAGTCACCGTCACTGCCATCCTCAGAGATAAGTACGATAACCCAGTTGCAGGCAGGCCGATTGCACTCATTTCGAGCCGTGCCTCTGACGAGGTCAACGCGCTCTCCGCGCAAACAGATGAAAACGGACGCATGCTCTGGACAGTCCGCGCAACGGAGTCCGGGCCAATGACATTGATCCCCTACGATATCGTTAGTGCAAAACAATTGAAGCTCCGCGCCGACATCTCGGTGACCGGAGGATCGGTCAATCCACTACGCGCTGCACTCACATCGTTCGGTGGTGATGGTGATATCACTGGAGATCTCACGAGCTCAGTCATCGATCATTTGGAACTCTCCCTTCCGCAGAACGTCACGGAGGTGAAAGCAAATGAACTCTTCAGCATGAACGTGAAAGCGATGAACGGCACATCTGTCGTTCGCGGCTACGTCGGCACGCTCATCGTCGAGAGCTCTGACCCTGACGCAGAACTTCCAAAGAAAGGTGAAGATCCAAAAACTCCTGAGACAGGGCGCATCGATATGCGCAGTGTTGATCAGGGTGAGCGCAAACTCTCGCTCATCTTCGTACTTCGAAAGCGCGGTGCGCAGACGATCACGGTCTACGACAAGCTTGATCCATCTGTGAAAGGTGAGATCACACTCAACGTGACGCGTGACGGAGGAACGGACAACGAAATGATTACGATCAAGTCTCCATTGGATCGCACAAGCATCAAAAGCAGCACAGTGAGACTGCAAGGCACTGCTCCAAGTCTCGTGAACCTCAAAGTCAAAGGTGGCCTATCAACTGTCGACGGTGAAACAGATGCTGAAGGCGTCTTCCGCATCGACGTTCCGCTCAACCCTGCTGATAAAGAAGTCACGCTCTTCGTCACGAGTGAAAATGGAACGATGGAATCCGAGCCTGTTCACCTCATCATTGATAACGAAGCTCCGGAAATTTCCACGGTCTCTATCGATCCTCCAGAAGGAAAGACGGAAGAGCCTGCAAATCTGACCGTAAAGACAGAAGCTAACCTTGCGTCTGTCACAGCCGAATTTAACGATGCAACACTGACACTCGCAGGCAGCGGTACTCTGTATGCAGCACAGATGACTGCACCAAAAGAGGCAGGCACGTATGACATCAAGATCACGGCAACTGATTCTGTTGGTAATGCGAGCACGATGCTCACGAAGTGGACGGTGAAGCCACGTCAGATGCCTATCGTGAGCGGTGTAAAAGCTGAGAGTCAGCCACTGCAGGTTTCTATCACATGGAATGAAATCGATACTGTGCCGATTGCGGAATATACAATCTATATCGCAGACGAGCAGGACCCAGGAAATTATCTGTACAGCATTTCAACAAAGAAACCGGTGACATCTGCTGTCATCAAAGATCTCCCACTTGGAAAGACATACCAGTTCTCACTCACGGCTGTAAATCCTGACGGACAGGAGAGCACCGAGAAGAGTGAACCTGCAACCGCCTCCCCTCTTGGCATGAGCTTCACGGCAAAGTCTGGTAAGGACAGTTTGTTTCTTGAATGGAGCGAACTAAAAGATCTTCCGCTTGATCACTACATCCTTGAGTACGGAACAGAGCCGGGTGTATACCCAGAAAAGCGCTCGATCAAAGGAGAGGCTCGGTCATTCATGCTTCGCGATCTCCTTAATGACGTCACGTACGAACTCAAGCTCACCCCTGTGACTGTCACTGGAAAAACGATGAACGACCTTGCATCTGTCACACGCGGCACGCCGAGTGGCACCGGTTTCACACCGGGTGTGGATGACCCCGTTCCACCAGACATCAGTGACACACTCCATCCGGGAGCCAATCTGCCACCGCCGCCTCCACCGTACGTCCCCGACGTTCCAGAGACACCAGGTAGCGGTATTCCATCGATGGTCGGCGCACTCATGGTGCTTGCTGCGGTTGTCGGAGGATTCATGTGGAGGAGTTCTGTGAAGCAACGCAAAATGACGCAGGAGTTTCTCTCTGCAATGCAGCAGCGTTATCACTCCTGAGTCACACATGAGTAACACACACAAACACACACCGACTTCCCTCTCCATCGGAGGAGCGACATACGATCTTTTTTTGACGATGGATTCCAGCGCGAAGCGTCGTGAAGAAGGCATCGTACTCGCAGCTGGAGGCAAGCTCCGTGTCGACCGCGTCATTGAGACGTGTGGCGGCGGCGCATGCAACACATCCATCGGATTCTCGCGTCTCGGACTCAAGGCTGGTTTCTGCGGCGTCGTTGGTTCTGATCAATGGGGTGAAAAACTTCTTTTGACGATGAAGAAGGAAGGAGTCGATACCGCGTCCGCAACAGTTGTCGAACATGAAACCTCTAGTTTTTCCATCATCCTTTCTCTTCCGAGCGGCGAGCGCACCATTTTGTATACGCCGGGCGTGAACGAACATCTGCATGATGCAACGTTCGACGTTGCAGCCATCGCCAAGGCCGACGTCGTGTATCTGAATCATCTCTCTGATACATCATGCATGATCGAAGACGACATCATTTCTGCCATCGCCAAACATGCGAAGGTACAGCTCACATGGAACCCGGGCGGCTGCCAAATTTCTGCGGGCATCGACGCGCCGGATAAAAAAGCACTGCTGAAAATTACGAACTTGTTACTCGTGAATAAAGAGGAGGCTCTCAAGTTCAGTGGATCCGAAACAGTGGAACAGGCACTGAAAGTTCTGAGCGCTACTGGCGTGAAACATGTCTGCATCACTGATGGCAAGAACGGGACGCTCGCAACGGACGGCGTAAAAACATATCACTGTCCTATTCTGCCCAATGTGAATGTTATCGATACTACAGGTGCTGGAGATGCATTTGGCGTCGGCACTGCGTGGGCTCTCTCGCAGGGCGAATCGTTGCCATTTTCGCTCTGTGCTGGTACACTAAATGCTGCAAGTGTCGTCGGTGCCATTGGCGCCCAAGCGGGACTTCTCACAGAACACCAAATGCGCGACCGGCTGAGAAGTCATCCGCTTTCTGTCTCCGAGATTTCCTGACGACCTGCGACTCATATTCCAACCAAATCCCATGTCAGACGACAAGTTGCTCTCCATTCAGGAATTGATCGACTCTGCGATGTCCGCCCTTAAAACGGCTGACAGTATGCTCCGTGAAATGACGGGCGTGACCGATACATCGCGTGAGCGTCACACATCCAAAGCGAGCTCTCTTGGTATGGGTGCATACGCAGGCGCTGCTGCCAAAGTGGTAGAAGGCGTCTTCGACGGTCAGAACATGGTGGACTCACTTGGTCAGGCATATCCGATCCCTGCAAACTACGCATCTAAGAGCAAGCTTGTGGAAGGTGACGGCATGAAACTCACCATCACAGAGGAGGGTAAATTCATCTACAAGCAGATCGCCCCGATCGAGCGTCGTACAGTCATCGGTGTTCTCATTCAGGAAGACGGCCAGTACAAAGTGCTCGCCGAAGGAAAAGCATTCCGCATTCTTCTCGCTTCCATCACGTTCTATCGCGCCGAAGTCGGTGACCAGGTGACGATCCTCATCCCAAAATCTGACAAAGCTAACTGGGGCGCCATCGAGGCCGTTATCCCCCGCCACATCTCTGAGGCAGCAGCCAAAGCGGCTGCAGCAGCAGCGGTTGGAGATGATGAGCCAGCAGCTCCACGCAAATCAGTCCGCAAAAAGAAGAGCGACGACGGCGAGCTGAGCCCAGTCTCCGAGGAGTAGAAGAAACGAAACGATAGAGACGGTTGGCAATCCTTTTTAGGCGTGCCTCTGTGGTACGCTCTGCCTCCGTGAAGATACCGCCTCGCATCTACCTGCCTCTACTCCTCGCTGCCGCACTCGGCACAGCGGTTGGCGGACTTTTTTTGTGGCAAATCCACCGCTCAGTAGCGACGATCGAAGGCTCTTTTAAGTCAGGTGGCAACACATCATTCCTCCAGAAAATTCTTCCAGGCAGTCCTCGCACCACGCCAACAAGCACCATGCAGTCTCAAGCACTCATGGAACTGAGGCAGGGAGAAATTTTTGAGCTCAAAGGAGAATGGAAACGCGCGGAAGATAAGTACGCAGAAAGCGTGAATTCCGGAGGCGGAACTCCGGCACTCAAAAAACTTGCGAGCATTCAGCTCCAGCGTCGTGAGTACGAAGGCGCAAGTGAGACGATCGACAAATTGAAACAGGAAAATAAAGATTCCGATGACGTCATGCTTCTAGAAGGGATACTCGCACTCCGAAAAAACGATATCTCAACCGCTGTGTCGATCTTCAATAGAAAGGCGGATTCGCCACAGTCCATGTACGGCCTCGCGCTCACGTCCATCGTGAAAGGCGAGCATGACAAAGCAAAAGAGCACCTCGCGAAGGCTGGCGAAAGCGCAGATCCTGCTATTCGCGGCATCGCTGCGGTGATTCTGGAAGCATATAACGAATTCGCACTCTTCCCAGAAGGACGAGCCGAACACTTAGCAACACTCCTCGCTCGCTCGCTCGCGCAAGTCAACGAATGTGAAGCCGCACTCGCACTGACAAATCCTGTCGTTGCGACAGAACCACGGTACCGCGATGCGTGGATCGTGAAAGGTTTCTGTGAATTCACGACCGAGCGTACGAGAGACGCACTCACATCACTGGAACAAGCGTACTCACTCGATCCTGAAAAACCGGAGATTCAATATTTCCTTGCTCGCACACACGCAGCCCTTGGTGATCCGCAGAATGCCGTGACGTTCCTCCAGTACTCCATTATCAATGGTTTCCAGCCGGAACGTGATGCAAGAGAGCTGCTTGCTGACTACGCACTAGAGCTTGGAAACACCGCACTTGCATTAGAACAGTACAAACTTATCGCCAACGGCAAAGACGGCGACCTCGATGCCTACAAACGTTACATTGATCTTGCAGTCGGCACCGCAAACCACGGGCTCGATGCACTCGCACTCGCAAAAGAAGCCCTCCTCAAATATCCAGACGACGCTGCAGCTCTCACGATGGCAGCCAAAGCAGCTCTCGCTGGAGGACTTCCAGCTGATGCGCAAAAATACATTGAAGCAGCCCTCAAGATCGATCCAAAATACAAAGATGCAGCAGCAGTGCAGGAAGCAATCAAGAAAGCAGGCGCTCCGGTAAAATAAACGAAGCGCACTGATCCCGGGAAATGATCCGGCTACAGCGCGCTTCGGTTTTGCAAAACATGATTAGATAATCACGATTGGCTAACTACAGTTAGGAAGTGTGCTTCCGGTTTGAAATATTTTGGCTTACCGAAGCCAAATATAATTATTGATAGGAAATCGATTGTATGTTGTAAAGTTAAAAAATGCGCGAAGCAATGGATCTCGCGTGCCCCATCGATGGAGCGCCACCTTGCCGGAAGGATAGTCCAGAAAAGGAAACTCGGAGGGTTGCCTTTCTTGCCCATAAACAAAAAGACCATTGCTGGTCTTTTTGTATTTGTTTTCGCCTCCTCGGCTATCAACGAATGAATTGTAGAAAACTTTCGCTGAGCCTTCGTGCGGAGGGATAACGTGGGGGAGGAGCCCCTTATAACTCTACCTTGCTAAGGTCTCTTATTTCTCCTCGTGACCAGACGAAGTCCCCGTACCGGTTCGTCGCGCGGTGCCAAAGGCTCCGGGAGAACACTGGGGAGAAAGGTGGCACCCCCTGGAACTCACTCATATCCAAAGGGCGTCATCGCAGAGTAGAGAGGGTGGTATCCATGCGTGGATGGACATCACCCTCTCCTCTTACATCGGAGGCCGTTATCCTCGGGTCCGATGCGGTTGGTGGTGTGAAGGATCTTGTTTGCTGTGTGTTTGTATGGGTGCCGGGCGTCCCCGGCTATGTGTTTGTGTGTGTTCGATTTCCTCTGTTTTGGAAGAAATCATGTCATTGTAGTCGGCTTAAGAATTTACACAAGGTTTTACACTGGCAGATTCAAGATAATGTGTTGTTGTATAAAAGATGTATTCGCTGACTCCCCTGCTATAGTGCGCGCATGTTCCTAGGGATCCTGCACAAATTCCGCATTCTGATTGCCGTCGCAGTCGGTATCGCAGTGGCTCTCGCTGCTGCCATTGGTATTTTTCTCAGTCTGAAAGTTGATCCGAAAACACTCAGCTTGGCAGATCGTACTGACCCGTCACGAACGCTGGTCTACGTCTCCACGACAGACAGGCAAACCCTGCTCAAGGCACTGGAGCGCTTTGCTCCACTCCTGAATGGCATCGGCCCGACTGACGCAGATATCACCAATGCTGACCGCTACGAGTTCGCGCTCCTCCGCTCAGGCTCTGGCACAGTAGACTGGACGATGTATGGCAAACAAGAAAAAGAAGGAACGCATGTCACTCTCGTATCCCGCAATGATCCTTCTCTCTTCCTCGACATTGCCGATCGCAAGTCATCTCTTGCCTACACGCCACTCTTTGCATATACGTCAAAAGCCGATGGATCATTTGTATGGTTTCGACCAGATGTACTCGCAATCCCACGTTCGGATAGTGGGGACATCGCCCGTGCACTACTCACTCCATATAAGGAGGGAATGTTGATACTGGATGCTGTAGGTCGTGGCAGATTGATGCTGAAGGGCCAAGCAAGTGCAGGACAAGGAGGTATTGCTGATGTCACGAAAGGCGATGTGCCGCTTGTGGGTCTCTCGCTCTCCGATCCTTCACGGATACTTTCAGACGTTGCAGCTGCACTGAACGAAAAAAATCCTTCACTCTTAGAAGGAATCACAGGCATTGCAAAAGCACGATTGGAAAAAACAACAGGATCAACTGACATCACGAGTCTCGGAAAAGACCTCCTCGCAGGGCCGCTGAGTATTGTGATGCAAAGAGGTGAAGCAGGAACGGTGGTAGTTATTGCAGGAACTGCATCACACGCAAAAGTGATCGATGCATGGCTCAAAAAGATTGCATCGGTGATGACCGAAGGAAGTGTCAGACGTCAGGAATTTTTTCAGAAGGAATACACGAAAGTTGATGTCACGGCAGATGAAGCCAGTGGCATCAGTGATACAGGTGACTATAAAGGATGGATGATGAAACGACTCGGAGCTGCGAGTGACGACCCTATTATTATTGCAGTATCTGGACGAAAATTCATGGTTGGCAATGATGAATCTCTCATCAAAACAACGATAGACGGACAGACTGCACACGCAGGACTCGTAAGTGGCACTGCGGACATCGCATGGCTCTCCAGTGAAACTGAGCGACGACTCCCCTTTCTTGAACCAGTACGACCAACGCTAGAGGCTTTACTCGGTCCATCGCCCTCACGCCTGACGTGGCACGCAACGCAGATTGCAGGCGGCATGGCACTCGAATGGACGCTCACAAGCGCCTCTCCGGTCCAGAATGGCGTTCTGCTACAAAAAAACGTCCGTCCTTGACGTACTAGTAAATTGACGAAAGCCGCGCTACCCTTTGTCCCGCATCCTCCTTAACTAAACCACAATGAAAGAATTTGATTTCCTCCGGCCCGCTAAGTACTTCTTTGCGATCTCAGCAATAGCTACATTTGCGAGCATCGTCCTCGTATTCGTACCGGGACCACGCTACTCCATCGAATTTACAGGTGGTACGCGATCAGAATTAGCTGTCCCAGCCGACAAGACTCAAGAAGATGTCCTCGCAGCTTTCACATCATTTGAAAAAACGAATCTTGTGCCAACGGTAAACAAGATGCAAAACGGAAATTTCCTCGTGCGCATGAAAGGCATTGATAATGCACAGCACACGGAACTTCTAACGCACCTCAAGACAAAGTTGGGAGATTTTTCAGAGGTACAGTACACAACCATCGGACCCACGGTTGGATCTACGCTGAAGGTCCGTGCTTTCTACGCACTGATTACTGCATCTATTGGTATTATCATTTTCGTCGCTATTGCGTTTCGTAAAATTCCTCGCCGCTACAGTCCATGGAAATTCGGCCTTGCTGCAGTAGCAACACTGCTCCATGACGTAATGGTCACAGTGGGTATTTTCATTATTCTCGGTAAATTTACTCACTTCGAAGTAGACACGCTCTTCGTCACAGCCCTGCTCACAATTCTTGGTTATTCAGTCAACGATACCATCATCATCTTCGATCGTATTCGCGACAACTTGTTCATGCAGGAGCGCAAAGAGGATTTTGCAACGATTGCGAATCGTTCTGTGAACCAGACATGGAAGCGCTCTTGCTACACATCAGGCTCAACTTTGATCATGCTCCTTGCGCTGTTCTTGCTCGGTAGCGAATCGATTCAGTGGTTTGTGCTGACGCTGTTCACAGGTATTTTGCTAGGAACTTACTCTTCCATATTCGTTGCGACTCCGCTGCTCGTCTACTGGAACAAGCCTCAGCAACATCATTAAACCGTTCACGCCGTATCTGTAAAAAGCGCGGCGAAGTAGCCTTTCCTTTCGTATCCCATGCCTATGGAAACCAAGATTGAGAAACTACCGCAGTCACGCATCCGCACACTGACGACCGTCACGGACGACGAGCGTTTGGAAGCCGAGAAACTTGCGTTGGCTTTTCTTGCCGAGCACGTAGACATCAAAGGTTTCCGCGTCGGAAAAGCTCCGGGTGACATGGTTCGCAGTCGCGTCGGTGAGGAAAAGCTGACTGAGGAAACTGTTCGCGCCCTGCTCCCAAAGGTACTGAAAGAAGCCATCGAGAAAAGCGGCGCCAAGCCGATCTTGCGTCCGGCTGCCAGCGTGACGTCTACAAAACCTCTTACGATCGCTCTCACATTCGTCGAGCGTCCACCGGTTACTCTCAAGAAGCCTGATTCCATCAAGATCGAGAAGAAAACGTTTACGGAATCCACAGATGCCGAAGTGGAATCTTTTATTCGCAAAATCCTCATTCAGGATCGCGCAGAAACTCCAGTGGAACGTGCTGCGAAAAGCGGTGATCTCGTGAACCTTGCGATGGTTGCAAGCAAAAAAGGAAAGCCGGTGGAAGAGCTTACTGTTGGTCACTACAACCTCGTGATCGGTTCCGAAGATCTCCTCCCACAGCTTGATACGCACGCAACAGGCATGAAGAAGGGCGACAAAAAGACAGTTGATGTGACGTTCCCAAAAGAGCACGACATCCCAGCTATCCGCGGTGAAAAAATTTCGATCGAGATGACGGCAAAAGGAGTCTCTGAGATCAAGCTTCCGGAACTGACACAGGAATATTTGAAGACACGCCTCGGCTCCGACATGATGCCAGACGCTTTCCGCGCTGATGTGAAGAAAATGCTTCTTGATCGTAAGAAGTCTGAGGAAATGAAGCGTCGTGAGGAAGACCTGTACGAAAAAGTCCGTGGCGCCACGCAGGTGGACGTTGCTCCGGAAATTTTGGACGCAGAAGTCCAGGATATGGTGCAGGATTTACATGGCCGTCTCGAACAGCAGAAGATTTCGATGGATGACTGGCTCAAGGCAACCGGCAAAGACCCGAAGTCCGTGGTCGATGAGATGAAGCAGATCGCCGGAGGCCGTATTGTCCTCAGGTTCGGTATGCAGGAGCTTGCTGGAAAGCTGAACATTGATGCCGATCCAAAGCTCATGGAAGTGAATCTTGCCGCTGCACGAAAGAACTCCGCAGATGCAGGTCAGCCAATCCCAGAAGAAGAACTGAAAGCTGGAGGCTCTGTCTACGAGCAAATCCGCTTTGATCTCCGTATGCAGGCGCTTGTCGGCAACATGATCAATGATGAGGCTCCGAAGGCAAAAGCTGCGTAAGCTTTAGACTTTCCAGAACATCTTCATCTTCCGTTCCGGATTGGATGCTTTCACCATGTGACAGTCGTTCCGATGCACGTTGACCATGCCGTTTCTGGTGACGATGCCGACAATCTTCTCAGGTTTTGGATCACTGATGTCCGCACCACAACACTTCGCAAAGCGATACGGCATCGTGAGTGCTTGCCCCTCAATACCAACACGATCTTTTTTAGGGGCAGGTGGAGCCTTGGATCCGCGTGACTTGGTTTGTACCGGACGCGGCGGAACGTGACGCAAAATGGAGGATGTACGTACAGAGCCCATGCCGATCTTCACGAGTTGATCCTCGCGTTCTTTCTGATTCAGAGTCTTGCCTTCAAAGTGCGCAAGTTCCGTGAGGTCATTATCCAAAACCGGCTGTCCGCGCGTTTTCAGCTCAGAGTTCACCATCTCTCGTCCCTTGGCTAAAAATTCGGAACGATTGTGTGAAAAGAAATACGCCTTCAGTTTTGACCGGCCAGACGGAGTGACGAGTTCCTCAAGCCACTGCAGTGTAGGACGTGGGTGTTTGTTGGTAAGAATTTCCACAACGTCGCCGTTTTCCAATTTGTAGGAAATGGGAACAATGGCACCGTTCACGCGTGCGGACTTATATTTAAGTCCAAGATCGGTGTGCAGGTTGAATGCAAAATCGAGAGGCGTTCCACCGTCAGGAAGTTCGATGATGTCTCCGCGAGGTGTCAGCACATAGATGTGATCAACGAGCGTCATGTTTTCACCGGCGCGTACTTTGTCTCCGACGGATTGCTGCTTCAAAAGCACATCCGAAAGCTCCATTTGCTTCACAGAATTCATGACCCTATTCCCCTTCTCTCCTTCTTTTTCTTTGTACATCCAGTGCGCTGCAATACCGTACTCGGCTTCACGGTGCATGTCGGCCGTACGAATCTGCACTTCCACCATGACGTCTTTCGGCGCCTGCGGCAGGCCAATCAAGCACGTATGGAGTGACTGATAACCGTTCGGCTTCGGGAAAGAGATGTAATCCTTAAATCTGTGTGAGATCGGCGTCGCAAGTTGATGGAGTAGTCCTAGTGCTTGATAACAATCAGGCACAGATTTTACGACGACACGAATGGCAAAGAGGTCCGTGATTTTCTCAAGCGACGTCACACTCTTCATGTGCATTTTCTGGAAGATGCTGTAGCTCTGCTTCTGACGAGCCATCACCTGAGCATCGATCCCCTGTTCCTTGAGGAATATCTTCAGCTTTTCCGATGATCGCTCCAAAAACTGTCCATGCTCTGAGTGCAGACGCTTGAGCTGAATGCCGATGTTATGTGCATCCGTGGGGTAGCACTCCGGAAACGCTGATTTTTCGAGACGATACTTCAGCGCATAGATACCGAGACGTGCCGCAACCGGTGCAAAGAGCTGAAGCGACTGCCTACACAGGCGCATACGATATTCAGACTTCACATGCGTCAGCTGCTCCATAAGCACACACGCAACCGAGAGTGCCGTCAGAAGAACGCGCACGTCATCGGCAACAGAGACGAGCATGATCTTCATGTCATCAACGGATTTCCTCCAGTCCGTGGTGTAAAGGTGAGAGAGAAGATGAATGCGACTCACGATGTCACGAACCGGACGACCAAACTCTTTGCCGATATCCGCAATGGACGCCTCGGGTACCTTCAGCGCATGCTGCAAGACTGCGGCGACGATAGCATCTTCATCCGGACAGAACTCAGCCAGAAACTGTGCCGTCTTCACGGCATGATCGTAGAGAGTGATTTGTGGCAAAAGATCCATCGTCCTGTCCCCATACAACGTGGATGCATACGTCAAAGCCTTCACCAGTCGCCTCTCATCCACACTGGGCACCAGATCACGAATGATTTCGATCGACTTTCTCCCGGTAGCGGCCACAAGACTTTCCATGGAGACGGCAAGTATACCACTCTTGCAGGCCTTTCGGCTCCTCGTAGGGACAATCTTCGGAAAGATCCGTTGACATTGGAGGGTAACTCGATTATATTTGGCGCACATCCGAAGACCGGAGGTAGTAGGCCCCAGGCTTACGGTAAACCCTCCCGAGGAATACAGCAGCGCTCATCCGGCCCCGGCTTGGTGAATCGTGCCGTGTTCCTCGCTGGTCTCCCGGGTGTGAGACCAGTTTTTTTTAGCCCAAAAGCTTCAAGAAGCCAGGTTCTCCGCCCAGGAACCCTTTTTTCTTAACCTCCCCCATGGCTCTCTCCCGCTCCCAGAAAGAAGATCAGGTCAAAGTCCTGACCGACAAGATGAAGAACGCCTCCTCGGTGATCTTCACTCATTACCTCGGTCTGACCGTGGCTGACATCACAACGCTCCGCTCCCACCTACGCAAAGAAGAGGCTGAGATGCAGGTCGCCAAGAAGTCCCTCATCCAGATCGCCGCGAAGAACGCGAATGCTCCAGAGGTTGATGACAGCATCATCCCAGGTGGTGTTGCGTGTATCTTCAGCTACAAGGAACCAACGGCTGGTGCAGCTATCACCCACAAATTCGCAAAAGATCATCCACAGATCAAGCTCGTTGGAGGCATCTTTGACGGCAAGATTCTCTCGGCTCAGGAAGCGTCTTCCATGGCCACGATCCCGTCCAAGCTCCAGCTCCTCGGCATGTTTATGTCGATGTGTAACTCTCCGCTCACTCAGTTCGCATCCGCGGTCAGCAGCCCGCTCACCGGCTTTGCTCGTGCACTCTCCGAAATCTCCAAGAAAAAAGAATCCGAAGCTCCAGCGCCAGTCGTCGCTGCAGCAGCACCTGCTGCCGCACCGGAGGCTCCAGCTGCAGAAGCTCCTGCTGCACCTGCAGCTGCCTAACCACGCGATTAATCTTTTATTTTCCCCCTTCCCCTTTATCCCATGTCAGATTCCGTCACTCTCTCAAAGGAGGAGCAGGCAGTCATCGACGCTCTCGAGAAGCTGAACGTTATTCAGCTCAACAACGTCGTTAAGTTCATGGAGAAGCAGTACGGTATTTCCGCTGCTGCTCCCGTTGCTGCTGCTGCTCCAGCTGCTGCAGGCGCTGCTCCCGCTGAGGAGAAGTCGTCCTACGACATCGAGCTCACTGATGCAGGCGCTCAGAAGATCGCCATCATCAAGGTTGTCCGCGAAATCACCCAGCTTGGTCTCGGTGAAGCTAAGGACCTCGTCGACAAGACTCCAGCTATGATCAAAAAGGGTGTCGCTAAGGCTGAGGCCGACGACATCAAGAAGAAGCTTGAGGCTGCCGGAGGAAAAGTGAACTTGAAGTAATTCATATCGAATTCCAGGAAAGCGGGCGACGAAAGTCTCCCGCTTTTTTTGTGACAGATTTTCCTTCTCATCCGAAATCCGTCTACACTGCGAGACATGCACGAGTTCCTCAGCACCTACGTCTTCGTCATTCCGCTCATCGTCGGCCTGTCGTCCGAACTCCTGAAGATTTGCACGGAAGGCATAGAGCGTGGTGCATGGCATGAAGGCCTCTTTCGTCCGGGTGGTATGCCGAGCAGTCACTCTGCGTTTGTGACATCACTCCTCATTGTCGTTTCAGTGAAGTCAGGACTGGACTCTGTACCCTTCGCTATCGCTTTTGTCTTCGCATGCATCGTTTGGTACGACGCACTCAGCTCCAGGAAAGCTATTGGCGAACAAGCAAAGATCCTGAATAGACTCCAGCAGTGGGAACACTTATCAGAACGTCTCGGTCACTCCTTCTTGGAAGTGGTCGGAGGAATCATCTTTGGAGCCTGCATTACGCTCATTGGCATTTATCTCGTAAACTAGCGCCAAAACGCTGAAAATGCTATAATAGAGGCACACACATACCAATCTCACACATGGACAATATGCAACCGACGACGCCGCGTTTTTCGCGTCATCGTATTCGCGTTCTCGGAACTGTCGGTATTGCCGTCGGTCTCATCGTTGCAGTCCTGGGTGGCACATCGACGTTCCAGAGTTTTGACTCTCTCACCGGAGCACTTGTGAACTCAGAGAAGGCTCAGGAAAAAGCACTGAGAGATGCAGAAAAAGCGACAAAAAAAGTGGAAGAGGCTCTGAGAAAGGCTGAGGAAAAAGCACAAAAAGAAATTGAAGAAGCTCGTTTGAAAGCCGAGAAAGAGCAAGAAGAAATCAAGAAGACTCTCGAGAAAAAACTGAAAGATAGTGCTGATCTCAGCATCACAAAATCTGCACCCGAAAACATCACGTCACAGGAAAATCTGGTCTATCGCGTGACCATCTCCAATGCAGGTCCGGAAGCAACAAGTCAGATCAGATTCACTGAACCATTCAATGACACACTAACATTTGCATCAGCCACAGTTGCCGATAACGGAGGCACTGTCTCATGTAAAAACATCAGCAGCAGCTGGGTATGTGCTCTGAGTACAGACGCTCCACTGGCAGCCGGTGAAAGCCGTACGATTGATATGGCATACCGCACGCGCGGCGCGAACCAAGATCCTGTGTGCGACAAGGTATTCGTCACCGGTCCGACCACAGTGGAGAACGGTACAAAGAAACCGTCCGATCCGATGCAAGACAATAACCAGGCTCCAACCGTTTCGAGTCGCGTGGATTGTCATGACATCACAGCTGACGTCTCAGTGCAGACATCAGCAAATCCAAGCTCGCTAACGCCACATGCGACGATGCGCTACACAGTGGACGTCACAAACAATGGTCCAAACAAAGCAACGAAGGTGAAATTTAGACAGCGTTTCTCAGACAAGCTCACTTTCAACGGTGCATCGATCCAAAACTGTACGGTTGATGAAGGCAATCACGAAGTCACATGTGCTCTCGGCGATGACGAAGAGCGCATGCAAGGAAATTTGCAGGTCGGTGAGACGGCTCAGATTGAACTCGAATTCACAGTCTCTCCTGACGCACGTTGTGAGTTCTTGGCTGCAGAAACTGACCTCGTCATCGAATCTGACTCTGTCTCAGCCACCATCGACCCTGTGGAAGACAACAACAAGGCACCAATCTCGACAGAAGTAGCCTGTGGGGAGCCTCAATCAGAAACCGAACCAACCGCTGAGTAGCACATGAATAGAGCGGTTTCATGGCTTGCTAGACAGAGAAATCATTGACTAACACTATTATTTCGGTCTATAGTGTTTCTGCAAACGCCTTCGTCTACCGTCAATCGGACAAAACCGAGTACGCGAGAAAACAAGGAAGGTTGCAGTTTACTTCCTTTTTTTTATTCGTATGGCTGATCAACAGCTAACGTGCCGCGACTGCGGCGCACCGTTCGCCTTCTCCGAGGGAGAGCAGGCTTTCTACGCAGAGCGCGGCCTCGCCGCTCCTCAGCGTTGCAAAGACTGTCGCAACAAGCGCAAGAACGAGCGCATGCAGACCCGCCAGATGTTCCCCGCCACTTGTGCAAAGTGCGGAAACGCCTGCGAGGTTCCGTTCAAGCCGCGCCCCGAGTCCGAGGGCGGCCGTCCGGTCCTCTGCCTCAACTGCTTCAAAGCAGACAAAGGCGCTGCGTAAGCACGCAAAGGTAAGATGAAGGCCCCCTCAAAAGGGCCTTTTTCGTGTTCAAAAAAACGATCAGGAGTATCCTCATGAAGCTTCCCCGATCTCTATGACCTACGAAAATCTCCTTGAGATGCTGCAAAACCGCCGCAGTATTCGCTATTTCCAAGATAAACCCATCGACAAAGAAGTCTTGGAAAAAATCCTGGCATCTGCGGTACTTGCTCCGAGTGTAGCCAACACACAGCCATGGCACTTTCATGTTCTGGATAATGCAGAACTGAAAGCAAAGATGATGGAATGTTCCTGCTACGGAAATTTTGTGACGGGCGCAGCGACATTTGTCGTTGTGACATGCGACAAGGCAGCAAAAGCAGCAACACAATCGACGATCTGGAATCCTCGTGAAATGGAGTATTCATGCGCCATCGCCATACACTGCATGATGCTAGCGGCAACAGCGCTTGATATTGGTAGCTGTTGGGTTTCATTACACCATGGGCCTTCACACAATCTTCTAAAGCTCCCAGACCATCATGTTGTGATCGGCGGACTCATGCTCGGCTACTTGAAAGAAGCAGAAAAAATGCCGAGCGGTGAACATGAGAGAAAACCGCTAACAGAATCTGTAACGTATTACGCGTAAGGACGGTACCGAAAGCAACCACTGAGGGGTGACGAATGTCCGCTCTTTCAGTAGACTTTCTTCGATGTCTTTCACGTCCCGACGCGTCCGCGAAGAGAAAAAACCAAGTGAGCTCCGGCGCGCTGCTGCGTTTGCGTTGCCGCTCATTCGCGGTGCAGCTCAGTACTACAAGCATTTTGAGCATGCAAAAGCCGAAGACGAAGTAAAAGTGAAACGTGAACGAACACTGAAACGCACGGTGACCATACTTCTGTCTGCACTTCTCGTACTCCTGCTGCTCATCGGCACGCTGAAAGTGCTTGTACGACTGAAAACTGTAGCCCTCGGCATGGTGAGCATGGCAGGTGTAGCACTACCTTCTGATGAAAACGGACTGACGAATATTTTACTTCTCGGTGAAGGTGACAATAACCATGAAGGAGTTGATCTGACGGATACGATCATGATCGCAAGCCTTGATCCGAAGAAGACGAAGAGCGCAGTTCTGCTCAGTATTCCACGTGATACGTACGTTCTCTCTACTGAGAAGATGGGCAAGGATCGCATCAACAGTCTGTATCGCAATTATAAAAATTCACTCGTACGCAAAGGCGCAGAAACATCGGAGGCATCGGCGGAATCACTCCAGCAACTCACGAAAGAGGTTGGTGCACTGATCGGTCTTCCTATTCACGGTGCAGTCAAAGTAAATTTCTCAGGATTTGAACAGGCGATCGACTCGATGGGTGGCATCGACATAGAGGTTCCGGAAGATATTGTCGATACACAGTATCCCGGGCCGAACTATACGTACGAAACGTTCCAGATCGCCAAAGGCATGCAGCATATGGATGGCGCGACGGCACTGAAATATGCCCGCTCCAGGCACTCCACGAGCGATTTCTCGCGCTCAGGACGCCAGCAACAAATTATCAGCGCAGCGGCTGCAAAAATGAAAGAAGGAGGGCTCATCAAAAATGCAGGAAAGCTCACGGAGCTCCTCAGTATTATCTCAAAGAACGTTGAAAGTACGTTCGGTACGCGTGAGCTTCTGGGGCTTGCGGACATGGGCAAGTCGATCGACACAAAGAAAATCGTATCGATACAACTCAACGACCAAAACGGTTTGTATGGCAGCATTATTCAACAGGGTGGCTTCCTCTACTCCCCTCCTCGTGACCAATTTGACGGCGCTGCCGTGCTGCTACCAGTCTCGTCACCGGAGTTCCCAGTCACGTGGAAGCAAATTCAAAAACTTTCGTCACTCCTCTTCGTCAAACGTGAGATCTTTATTCATCCATCAACAGTGAGTGTCTTAAATGGCGGAGGCAAGGAAGGTTTGGCACGAAAACTTGGTGGTGAGTTATACCGTTACGGATTCAACGTCTCGGATACAAGAAACTACGGTCCTAAAGGCAGCCCTGTTTTTGAGACGTCATTCATTGCCATGAATCCGGGACTGCTGGGTGACACACCCGAGATGGAGGCGCGACGCGAGCAAGCGACTCTCACCGCCAATCTTCTCTCTGTCATCTTGAAGCTGAAAGTCGGTCAGACGCCTACTGCAGACCCTTTTAGCGAGGACGGTGCAGATATCGTCATCGTACTCGGTGAGGACTTCCAGTACACTGTCTTACAGGAACTCCTGTAGGAATTCCTGTACCGATGCTCACCCCTCGCGAGATCATCGCCCAAGCTTGGACCGTGACCACCACGGAGCCTGCTTTGAAGCGTTGGGGTTTTACTGGAAGTGCTCTTCGTTTGCTTCTTGATATCAAACTCGTCAGCTACCAAATTTATTTTGCGCATGCGTACATGTCCGGCTTAGAAGTCGGGCTGTTTGATGATGTCATTTGGCTGTATACCCATGCTCCCCTCCCCGTCTTTTGGTTCATCATCATTGGCTTCGGTCTGCTCGTCATCTCAGAGCTCTTCATACCGATCTTCTGCGACGGTGCCATCATCGGACTCACGGCAAAGTCTCATAAGAAAGAACGTGTCACCGGAGGTTTCATCCTCGGCATGTACAACTTCTTCCCGATCTTCGCAGTGCACGAGATCTTCGTCTTCAGCGGTATCAACCTCCTCGTCACAGCCATCTCTATCCTCCTGCGATACGGTAGCGGCCTCACCGGCTTCATGATCACCGTTGCAACCATCTTGTGGCTCTTTTCGAGCATCATGAGCTTTCTCTCGAGCTTTGCGGAACCGGCCATTGTGGTGAAAAAAGCAGGAGTGTTCGAATCCATTGGCCAAAGCTTAAAACTGACCTTCAGCTACCCGGGTCACATCATCTTTCTGATCCTGCTGCTGCTCATCATCTCCATTCGCATCGCAGTGAACGCGGCCATCCTCGTGCTTATTCCAGGCCTTGGCATTGGCCTTGGCATCGTCCTGACGTACTTCCTGACTCCGGCACTCAGTTACACCATCGCAGGCATCGTTGCACTCGTACTCGTGCTCATTGCGGCATACTTCTTCATGTATCTGCACGTGTTCAGGCAAGCCGTCTGGACGATTATGTACATGGAGCTCACATCAGAGAAAGAGCTCGATAAAATTGGCTAAGATTTTTTCGCATCCGACTCTAGTTGCAAAAGCTCTAGAAACATTTGATGAAACATTAACCAAGGATTCGAACAAATCACACCATCGCACTATTAGCTTCATTATGTGGCACACCAACAAATAATTCCCTGACCGTCAAAGCGAACATTCTTGACCGTGTACAAATGTACACCTATGATGGTGGACGATCGTTCCCAATCACCTTCATGTCACTCACACCCCACCAGCGCACCGTGCTCAACTACATCGGTGAATTCCAAGGAAAGCGGGGTTACTCGCCATCCCTAGCCGATTTGGCGGTTGCCTTCGGAGTACGGAGCAAAAACTCCATCGCGAAGGTGATCAATACCCTCGTCGCTGAGAAGCAGATCGAAAAAGACCCGAAGGGCCGCATCAAAATCATCAACATGCCGGGTGAAAGCGATGCTCCAAGCGCGATGATCCTGCCACTCTTCGGTACGATCGCCGCTGGTTTTGCAGCACCGGTGGAAGAACATGCAGAGGAACAAATTACGATCGAGAATTATCTCGTCAAAGACCGTAGCTCGACTTTCTTACTCCGCGTGAAAGGCGACAGTATGATCGGTGCGCTTATTCATGAAGGCGACTTGGTCGTCGTAGATCGCAGCAAGCACCCAAAGCCAGGAGACATCGTCGTCGGAGTCCTGGACGGAGAATTCACGCTGAAGCGCCTCAAGAAAGACAAAGGCAAATTCTATCTTCAGGCCGAGAATCCTGACTATCCGGATCTCCATGCACTCGAAGAGCTGCAGGTTGCAGGCGTCGTCGTCGGCCTCATGCGCAAGATGACGATCTAAAGCATCTTTTCTTTCCGCCATGCAACAGGCTTCTTTATCAGTGGCACATGTTGATGCTGATGCATTTTTTGCATCGGTCATTGTTAGGCTCAATCCTTCACTACGCGGCAAGCCGCTTCTTGCAACTGGCATGGGAGGAGGCTGCGTCATCGCTGCGACGTACGAAGCCAAGGCAAAAGGCGTAAAAACAGGCATGCGTCTATCGGATGCTCGACTTCTCGTACCTGATGCCATCGAAATGGCTGCCGACTTCCGAGAAACCGGCATCGCTTCCGAGCAAATTGCATCAGTACTTGGCCAACACTCCCCCATTCTCGAGCACACATCCATCGACGAGTGGTACGTGGATCTTGATGCACTTGTCGGCGGTGCGCCGAAAGACGGACTGCTGTGGGGACGCAGAGTTCAGAAGGAAGTTCTAGAGACGACTGCGCTCTCGGTCTCCATCGGCGTTGCTCCAAGTAAGCTGCTCGCCAAAATGGCCGGCGAGTACCGAAAGCCGGCCGGCGTTACGGCACTCAAC
>JAKFXO010000003.1 GCA_021731345.1 Candidatus Peribacterales bacterium
CTTTTCAAGGGTCTTAGAGGTCAGTTTCACTTGCCTAGACGCACTTCTGAAGATCGACGTAAATCTCGTCTACAGGTCGTTTTGCACTGATTTCGGTCACTTTGCCGGCTACCTTGTAGGCTTCGATAACGGGCAATGTCTTACCCGTAAACGTACCCATCCGACGGCGAATAATGGCGGTATCGGCATCATCAGCCCTCCCCTCCTGCGTAGCACGTCCCAAAATGCGCTTTTCAGCCTCATCAGCATCCAAGAGGAAGTGAATGCAGCGAAAATCACGTCCTGCAGCCATCATGACGGCATCGAAGTCTTTCTTCTGAGCATCATCACGAGGAATGCCATCGAAGAGAATCTTTGTCGTCTTTGGACGCGCTGCGATGGCCGTAGCTACCACCTTCATGATGATCTCGTGTGGAACCAAGTGACCTTGGTCGATGTAGCTCTTCACCGTCGCTCCTAATTCTGAACCACTGCCGGCAATCTTGCGAAGCTCTCCACCTGCCTCAAAAATGTCATAACCAAATTCTGCAGCAAGCTTCTTGGCCTGCGTGCCTTTGCCTGAACCTTGAATACCGAAAAAAACTAAATCCATGTGTGCATCGTAGCAAACAACGTGAAAAAAACCGCGGCGAAGTAGATCTTTCCACTAAACAAGCTTCTCGTAGTCGTGCACGAGGAGCTGCGCGTTGACCTGACGAATGAGCTCAAGCACGACACCCACGATGATGATGAGACCGGAACCGGAGATGATGAGGTCCTGGCTTGCGAGTGTGGAGTAGCGTGTGAAGATGAGTGGCACGATAGCGACGATACCGAGAAACACACCACCCCACAGGTTGAGGCGGTTACTGATTTTCTCAAGCATCTTGGCAGTCTCACGACCCGGACGAACTCCAGGGATAAAGCCGCCGCGCTTCTGAATGCTCTCAGCAAGGTCATCAGGCTTAAACGTCACGGAGACGTAGAAGTAGGTGAAGGCGATAACGAGGAGGAAGTAGAGCGACATGTACAGAATGCTCGGTGTCTGGGAGTTGAGGTTAAGCTGGATGAAACTGACGACACCTGCAAAGCGCGGAGCAGTCTGCAAGAACTGAGCGATGATGCCCGGGAACGTGATCAAAGAGATTGCGAAGATGATTGGCACCATGCCTGCCTGGTTGAGGCGGATTGGAATATTTGCCTTCACGCCACGGCCTGCGCCTTGGTTAGCGTACGTAATAGGAATAGCGCGATGTGCATCCGTAAAGAGAACGACTGCCACAAGCATGGCAAGCGACACGATGACAAAGAGGTAGAAAGCGGAGATCTTGTCCTGACCAGATGCGAACATCGTGCTCAGTGTGCGTGGCATTCCGGCGACGATGCCCGTGAAGATGAGGAGTGAAATACCGTTTCCAATTCCCTTCTCCGTAATGAGCTCACCGAGCCACATGACGAACACACATCCGACCGATACGTAGAGCATCGGGAGGAGAACGTGTGGGAACGTCATTGGTACGATGTTGCCGCTTCCACCTTGGTTGAGGAGGATGAGGAAACCGTAGCTCTGCATGAATGCGAGAACGATGCTCATCCAACGTGTGTAGGTGTTGATCTTCTGCTGACCCTGTACGCCCTCTTTGCTGAGAGCTTCAAGACGCGGGAAGATCACCGTGCAAAGCTGCAAGATGATGGATGCGTTGATGTATGGCGAAAGACCGAGAAGCGCGATGGAGAAGTTCTGGACTGCACCACCGGTGAGAGCAGCGAAAATGCCAAGCGGGCCAGATGCGCTACCGTTTGCAAGGAACTGCTGAAGTAGTGCGCGATCAGCACCAGGGATGGTGATGTGCGACACTGCACGGAAAACAATGAGGATGAACAATGTGAACAGGATGCGCCTGCGCAAATCGTTCGACTGCCAGAGTTGCCTCAGGTACTGCAACATATTAGGCGTTGACGATGGTTACGGAGCCGCCAGCTTTCTCCACAGCTGCTTTCGCGCTCTTGGATGCTGCGTTGACGGTGAGGGAGAGCTTCTTGGTGATGGTTCCACGTCCAAGGAGTTTGACCGGAGCTCTGCCGCTGATAACGCGGAGAGACTTCAGAGCTGCGAGATCGTATGACCCAGCCTGCAAACGCTTCTCCAAAATATCGAGGTTGAGTGGCTCCATGTTCACACGGCGCGGGTGGATGAATCCTCCGAGCTTTGGCTGACGGCGAATGAGTGGGGTCTGACCTCCTTCAAATCCGAGGCGGCGGCCTTTACCGACGCGGGACTGCTGACCTTTCGTTCCGCGACCAGCAGTGGTGCCGGAACCGGAGCCGTTACCACGCGCAACGCGATGACGCGTGTGCGTAGAACCTTTGTTTGGCTTGAGAGCGTGCAGCATGGGAAAGACGGTACGAAATGAATCCGGTCTGGAGAGCGAACAGATGACACTCTACCAGTGCGGGCAGGGAGATTACAGGGAAAAATGGCGAGTGGCTAGAGATCAGCAGCTGGTTTTTGTCGTGAGGCTGAAGGAAGACTTTTTGGCTTTCAAAAGCCTTTATCGAAGCTTTGAATGGCACGCTCTTGATTTTGAGAAGAGGACATTGCACCATGTGTTCGTGACCAAAGCCCTGTCCCTTACGCTTACCCAAAACCTCCTGCTTACGGCGGGAAGGCGGCTGGCTGCGTAAACGGATCTCAGGATAATCCGAAGCAGAGCCCCCTTCCCACGCGGGGTCGGCTTTCTCATACACGAGAACGCTGGCGATTTTTTTATTTTCCTCTCTCCCCCTACACCCATGAACTCCACCTTCGCACCACAGCCACATGAAATCAGAAGTTATCTCACGTACGACCAGACGCTGATTACGAGTAACGACACACAGCAATTTTTGCATGAAAGTGAACGACGTCAGAATTCAGTGAACGAAGCTACATCGGCAGCAACCGTTGATCGCATCTGCCGTAATTGCGGCAGAGAATTGGCAAGTATCACCCAGGATGTCTGCAGCAACAGCCGTGCCTGCGAAGAACGTGCAACGTTCGCCATGCCGCGTTTGCGAGCGGAGCAAAGCGATATGGACTGGTCGGTATCAATGTTTGAGCAATACGTACACGATCCGCGTACGCAGATCGTCATGGACCGCCATGATCCACAAGAACCCGAGCGCACGAAAGCTCCTAATCTCATCAGTGTCATGCGCGCCATCGCTGCGGGCGTTATTCAAGAGATAGACGAGCATACGAGGCTGCGCGCACGTCGTTTCTGCGATGACATGCATGGTGTGTAGACCATTGTTAAGAACAGATGCCTTGACATTCCCGCGCCCAAGAGCAGGATATCTGCCACTGTTTTCCCTCATGGAAATCGCTCTCCAAATCAACGTCGGAGTACTCAATAGCCCAGGCTCGCTTGCACGCATGTCAGACATGCTCCGCGCAGCCGACGTGAACGTAGAAGCTCTCTTTTGTACGGATGGCGAGAAAGAATCGGTGGTGCATCTCATTGTCGACGATGTCGAAACTGCAAAAATGGTTCTGCGCGACATTGGCACTATCAGCACGACGGAAGTTCTCGCCATCCAAATCAAGAATAAGCCAGGTGCCATCGCGCACATCGCTCGTATGTGCGCCGGAGCCAAGATCAATATTCACCATATCTATGCAACATCGCTCGGCAAAGAAGCGATGTGCTATCTCGCAGTCGACGATGTTGAGACTGCAAAAAAGGTTCTGAAATAATCTACGAGGCCGCCAGTGCAGCGAATGTTGTGCCGAACTCTGCTGCAGCTTCAGGGCCATTTCCGGTAACGATCAGTCCGTCGACGACAACCGGTACATCAGCATAAAAAGCTCCGCAACGCTCTAGAAGATCGATTTGCGTGCCTTTTCCGTCATCCCAGACAGTCGCTTTGCGATCTTTCAGCACTCCCCCTTTACCAAGAATAGTAGGAGCAATGCAGATGGCACCGAGCGGTTTACCGGAACGTACGATAGAACGAGTGAGATGCTGAGCGATGGCATCATCTGCCATGGCAACAGCCCCCGGTCCGCCGATGAAGCAGACACGGTCAAAATTACCGAGGTCGATCTCTTCAAATCCGTAGAGAGCTTCTTCGGTTGATCCAAATTTTCCCGTGCATGAACCTTTTTTGTCACTCGCTAGTTCTACGGAAAAGCCCGCTTTTATGAGTGCATCACGAACGGCCGCAAGTTCTTTATCCTGAAAGCCACTACGAGCGATGATGAGGAGTGCCTTTTTCATGCAAAGAGTATGACGAAAGAGGGTATCGAGAGCACGCAGGTTCAAAGGACAAATTAGCCCTTCGGTCCCTGTCCCATCTCTTTGATGTCCTTCGGGGTAGCCTTCACTTCCTTGATCGGAAGATTTGGACCCTCTGGAATGTGGATACCGAGCTCAGCTGCGGTCTTGCCAGACACTCCGACTGCGGAGGCTGCGGCTGCTGGAGCTTTATCCGTGATCTTTGCGATGCGGCTTCCACGAAGCATCTTGAGAGCTTTCATGGCTGCCTGAGCGTTGACGAGTTTGTTACCCGTGCCGAAGCGCTTTGCGAGGACATCTTTAATACCTGCGAGATCAAGCACGATACGAAGCGGACCTCCGGAAATGTTACCGGTTCCTTTGCTTGCAGGCATCAGACGAAGCCTTGCTGCTTTGTGCTTCACGTTAACCTCATGTGGGATCGTGCTGCCCTTGATCGGGATGATGATCATTCCGCGCTTTGCATCGCGCTGAGCCTTTTGCACAGCCATCTGTACTTCCGTAGCCTTACCAGTACCGAGTCCAACTTTACCCTTACGGTTACCAAGAACCACGACAGCACGGAAACGCATACGGCGACCTCCTTTCACGACGCGTGTAACGCGATCGATAGCGAGAGTGACGTCTTCGTATTCGCTTGGCTCACGACGGTCATTGCGACGGTCAGAGCGCTTGCGGTCCGGGCGAGTATTGGTAGTCTTGGCAGTCATGAATCGGAGGAAGAAATCGGGTGATTAGAATGCGAGTCCTGCTTCACGGGCGGCATCGGCGAGAGCCTTGACGCGTCCGTGGTATTTGCGACCGTTACGATCGAAGACAACAGTGGTGATCTTGAGATCCTTAGCCTTCTTGGCGATGTCCTGTCCTACCTTCACTGCAGCGGCGATGTTCTTGCCCTTCGCGGAGACTGCGTGAGCAATCGTCTTGCCTGCCGTATCGTCGATGAGCTGTACGGAGACTTTCATCAGAGACACAGTGACGGAGAGACGTGGGCGCACAGCGGTACCGCTCACTTTTGCGCGGATGCGGCGCTTACGGCTGGCCTTAAGGGAAAGTTTGGTGGGACGCATGAGATTCTAGAGAGAAAGATTACGCGGCTGCGCCTTTAGCGGCGGCTGCCTTACCTGGCTTACGGCGGACAACTTCATCCGTGTAACGAATACCCTTACCCTTATATGGCTCAGGTGGGCGAAGGGAGCGGAGATCAGCTGCAACCTGACCGACAAGCTGCTTGTCGATACCTTTGATGGTGAGGAGGTTCTTATTTTTCTCGTCCTGCACAACTTCAATGCCAGCAGGGAGAGCGAAGTCGACTGGGTGAGAGAACCCAAGACTGAGGTTCAGGATTTTGCCCTTTGGCATTGCCTTGTAACCCACTCCGACGATCTCAAGCTTGCGCTCGTGACCAGTCTCAACACCTTTGATCATGTTCACAAGGAGTGCACGTGCAAGTCCGTGGCGTGCCTTCGCATCACCGTTTTCTTTCACACGCTTCACACGAAGCGTGGAACCTTCGACCTCAATCCCAACCTCTGGAAGGAGGGTGTAGGTGAGCTCGCCTTTCGGACCCTTCACATGCACGACGGAGCCCTTCACCTCAACGGTGATTCCCTGGGGGATGGCGATGGCTTTGGCTCCAATTCTAGACATGGGATGGGAAGAGGATGACTTAGGAGATAGTGCAGAGGAATTCGCCGCCAAGGTTCTTTTCGCGGGCTTCTTTTCCGGTCATAAGACCGTTTGATGTCGAGATGATGGCGATAGCAGCTCCGTGGAGAAGTGCGCGGATCTCAGTAGCTCCGACGTACTTGCGTCCACCTGGAGTGGAAACGCGCTTGAGTTCAAGGGGGAGACGATCTGTGAGGAATGTCACGACAACTTCTTTCTGCGTTCCCTCGCCCTCGGTCGTCACGTTTGCGACGTAACCGTTGGTCTTGAGGAGCTGGCAGATGCCCTCTTTCATCTTGGACCACGGTGCGCGGCATTCGGTCCTACGACCGTGCTGTGCATTGCGGATGCGGGTGAGGAGATCGCCGATGGGATCAGTGACAGGCATGGTTGAGGAGGATTACCAGGAAGATTTTTTAACACCCGGGATGTCGCCATTCGTCGCGAGCTCACGGAAGCAGATGCGGCAGATGCCGAAGAAACGCATGTAGCCGCCTTTGCGGTGACAGAGTTTGCAACGGTTGTAGACACGAGTTGGGAACTTCGGCTTTTTCCCAGCAGCGCGAGACTTCGCGTGCTTCTCCTGTTTTTTCTGCCAGCTGATAACGATTGCGTCGCGTGCCATGGAGAGGGAAAGTCGAGGAAAGGTTAGGGGTAAGGGAGTATCGCTTGTTTCTTATGCAGTTGCAACGTCGCCGGCCTTCTTCTGTGGGCGGCGGAACGGAACACCGATCTGCTTGAGCAGAGCGAGTCCGCGTTCGTCGGTACCTGCAGTCGTCGTGATCTGAATCTGCATACCAAAGATTTTGTTCGCCTCTGGTGGTGGCAGCTCAGGGAAGATGGACTGATCAACGATACCGATTGCGTAGTTACCGCGTCCGTCGAGCTGTGGCTTGAGGCCACGGAAGTCACGGATACGTGGGAGGACGTAGTTGAGGAGACGATCGAGGAAGTTGTACATGGCCTTCCCACGAAGTGTGACGACCATACCGACGACCATGTTCTCGCGGATGTTGAAGTTGCTGATGGAGAGGCGTGACTTGCGGATAGCCGGTTTCTGACCAGTGATCAGTGCAAGCTGCTCGGCGATGAAAGCCTGAATATCTTTGCTTCCGTACTTCTTCGTGGAGAGTCCGACGTTCACGATCACTTTCGTGATGCGTGGGAGAGCGTGGACGTTCTTCTCGCCGAGCTCTTTCTTGAGAGCTTCTGCGATGTCCGTGCGGAGCCGTTTCTGGAGGGGGACGTACTTCATGATGGTTTAGGAGCCGCGGCCACCAGAACGGTGTGCGGGAATTGGCGTCGCGGTAGCATTAGCATCAGCATTTGCACCTTCTGTTCCTACGGCTGTGACATCAGAACCGAAGCCGACTTTCTTCCAGAATGGAGACTTCTTACCTGGCTTTTCGGACTTGGTTGCAACTTTGTCAGATGCATCAGCTGCGACCTTCGTGCGCTCGAGCGTGGAGCCGCTACCCTTTGCAATGCGCGTCTTCTTGCCGCTTGCCTTATCGACTTTGTAGCCGATGCGCGTAGCCTTACCCGTCTTTGGGTCGAGGATTGCGACGTTGCTTGCGTGGAGAGAGACTTCGAATTTGATCTTCTTACCTGCTTCCTGCGTCGTCTTTTTAACGTGCTTCGTGACCATGTTGACGCCGCTCACAATGACACGGTTCTGCTCAGCGAGCACACGCATGATGGTGCCCTTCTTGCCTTTGTCCTTGCCGGCGGTGACGATGACGGAGTCGCCGTGTGAGAGTTTCATGGGAGATTAGAGAACGTCGGGGGCTTGGGAGATAATTTTCTGGTAACCGGCGGCGCGAAGTTCGCGAGCGACGGGACCGAAGATACGTGTTCCTTTTGGTTCCTTGTTAGCGTCGATGATGACGCAAGCGTTGTCATCGAAGCGGATTCCGGAGCCGTCTTTGCGGCGTGTCATGAACTTTGTGCGGACGATGACAGCGCGCTCAACGGCGTGCTCGCGGACGGTACCGCGCGGAGCTGCGGTCTTGATGGCGACGACGATAACGTCACCAACCGCTGCGTAGCGGCGCTTCGAGCCACCGAGGACTTTGATGCACATACAGGTCTTTGCACCAGTGTTATCGGCTACGGCGAGGACGGTCTGTTGCTGGATCATGATTTGGCGGGAACTTTCTTGGCTTTCACGGCGAGAGCATCGCGGTGATCACGCTTAGTCTGAAGTTCGATCTCCTCCATCTTCACCTCAGCGAGCCTTGGGGCTGCCTTGAGAAGCTCTGTGACGCGGAAACACTTGTTCTTGGAAAGCGGACGGCACTCCGTAATGACAACCTCGTCACCAACACCCAAGTCGAAACCCGTAGAGTCAGCCATGAACTTCTTGCTGACGCGGAAACGCTTGTCGTACATCGCATGCATTACGGACCTGTGAACGGTCACGACGACAGTTTTCTGCATCTTGGCCGATGTGACAATTCCGATTTTCGTACGCATGGCGTGGGGAAATAAGTGGGATTAGGCGGATTTCTTCTTTTTGGAGCCGGTACCTTTTACAGTCTTCTTCACGCTTTGTGAAGCCTTTTTCGGGGATTCTGCTGCGGCAATTTTTTCAACAGGCTTAGTGACAGTTGGGTTCTTCATCATCTCGTGGAGCACCATGGTCATGCGTGCGATTTCACGCTTGTGTGCGCGGTAGAGACCGGAGTTCTTCTCGCTCTGCATCTCGAGACCAATGCGCATTTTTGCAGCTTCAGCGCGCTTGATCTGGAGATCCTTGCGGAGTTCCTGTGGCGTCATGCGCCTGATTTCGGTGACGGAGATCTTGTTCTTCATGATGCGTGCTTGTGAAGGGTCTGTACGAATTTGGTGGCAACTGGGAGCTTGTGCGATGCTAGGCGGAATGCCTCGCGTGCGAGTTCTTCTTTGATACCGTCGAGTTCGAAGAGGATCGTTCCTGGCTTCACCACTGCGCAGTAGAATTCAACGGCGCCTTTTCCGGATCCCATGGGCACCTCTGGTGACTTACGGGTGATTGGCTTGTGAGGAAAGATGCGGATCCAGATAGAACCAGAGCGGCCGACTTCGTGCGTGATGGCGCGACGTGCAGCTTCGAGCTGACGTGACGTGATCTCGCCTGCTTCCTGAGCCTTGAGGCCGTAGGAGCCGAATGCAATCGTGGCGCCACGTGTGGCTTTGCCGCGGAACTGTCCGCGACCGCGATGTGCCTTCCGAAATTTGGTCTTAATAGGCTGCAGCATGGGAGAGGTCGTTTAGTTTTTCGGGAGGGAAGTAAGTGCGGCGGAGGTAGCTTCTTTGATCTTCTTGAACACCATTCCTTTGTAGACGTACACCTGAATACCGATGGTGCCGTATGGAGTGGATGCGTGACGAGTAGCAAACTGAATGTTTGCGCGGAGAGTCTGGAGTGGAACGTTACCCTGCTTGAATCCGTCAGCGCGTGCGATTTCTGCACCGTTCAAACGGCCGGAGATATTTACTTTGCAACCAATGGCTCCTGCGGAGATCGCTTTCTCGATGGCCATTTTGCAAGCGCGGCGGTATGGCATGCGGCGCTCGATCTGTCCCTGGATGCTCTCGGCGATACAGACAGCGTCTGCATCTGGAGTGCGGATCTCGTGAACGTTGATTTCAAATGATCCACCAAACTTCTTCTCGAGTTCTTTACGGAGCTCCTCGATAGCTGCACCCTGCTTGCCGATGATGACACCTGGCTTGCTGGAGTGAAGAACGACGGAGATCTTCTTGCCGCGCTCGATTTCAATGAGGGAAAGACCTGCATCTTTGTACTTCTTCTCGATAAAACGGCGGATGAGGACATCGCTCAGGAACATCTCGCGGAACTTATCTTTGCGAGCGAACCAGGTGGACGGCCACGTGTGCGTGATGCCGAGTCTGAAGCCGTTGGGGTTAACTTTCTGTCCCATTTACTTGGAGGAGGAAGATGTATCAGATTTCTTCGCTGCAGTTTTCTTTGGTGCGGCCTTTGCAACCGGCTTCACGTCCACGACTTTCTTCGGAGAGTCGGATGCGCGTGGAGCTGGCTTCACGACATCACCTTCGAAACCGAGGGTGATAGAGATGTGGCAAAGATACTTCTTGAGTGGGCGGACGCGACCACGTGCCATCGGCGTACCGCGGCGGTAGTGCGTTCCCTGGTTCACGACGACGGTCTTGAGGACCATGGTCTGCGGATCTTGCTTGAAGTTGTGTTCTGCGTTGGCGATTGCGGAGCGGAGCACATCTTCAAAGAGACGAGCAGCCTTCTTCGACGTCTTCCTCAGAAGCTCGACAGCGTCTGGCACAGGAAGCCCACGGACCATCTTGGCAACAAGATTGGCCTTTTTAGGAGCGAGCCGGGCGGAGTAGTGATGAGCTTGCATGGGTGCTTAGTACGAGAGGGTTATTTGGCGGCAGGGGCAGGAGCTGTCATGACGGACTTAGATGGAGGAGCGGCTTCAGCCTTGCTCATCTTTCCTCCGTGGATCTTGAACTTCGTGGTCCAGGAGAATTCACCGAGCTTGTGACCAACCATTTGTTCCGTGACGTAGACAGGGAGGAAATCCTTTCCGTTGTGGACAGCGAATGTGAATCCTACGAACTCTGGTGGGATGTCACAGTCACGAGCCCACGTTTTGACGATCTTCTTCTCCTGCTTCGAGATCATGGTCATGACCTTCTTCAGAAGTTTCTGATCGACGTTAGGGCCTTTTTTGAGTGAGCGAGTCATGGGAGATTTAGAGGGTGGTCGTCGTAAGGATGAAAGCGATTGCGATGAGTGGGATAATGATCTGGTACATCGTGGGGGTGGGGGGAAGGCCGTACGATCGGCTCAAGGAGTGTACACTAGTTGGTCTATTTCTTGGCCTTCTTCTTTGTGCGGCGGCGAACGATGAGTTCGTTGTTTGGGCGATTTGGGCGGCGCGTCTTCACGCCGAGAGCATGCTTACCCCATGGAGTCTTCGGGTACTTAAGACCGATTGGAGAGTGTCCTTCACCTCCTCCGTGTGGGTGGTCTACGGCGTTCATGGACTTACCGAGAACCTCAGGCTTCTTACCCTTCCAACGGTTACGACCTGCTTTTCCGATCGTGATGAGGTGGTGGTCAGGGTTGGAGACGCTTCCGATAGAGGCGTAGCACTCGTGACGAACCTTGCGCATTTCACCGCTTGGAAGCTGGATGATGGCGAACGGAGCGTCGAAACCGACGAGAACTGCACTTGCTCCTGCGGAGCGGACAATCTTTCCGCCGCGGTTCGGCTGGAGCTCAATGTTATAGATGCGGTAACCGACTGGAACGTGCTCAAGCATCATGCGGTTTCCTGGCTTCACTTTCGTGCGCTCGCCGCAGACGACTTCGTCATCGACCTTGAGTCCTTCCGGAGCCAAGATGTAGCGCTTCTCACCGTCGATGTAATGAACGAGAGCAATGTAGGCGGAGCGGTTTGGATCGTACTCGATCGCTGCAATGCGACCGGTGATCCCCTGCTTGTCGGACTGCTTGAAGTCGATGAGACGCAGAAGCTTCTTGTGTCCTCCTCCGCGGTGGCGGACGGTGACGCGGCCCAAGTTGTTGCGGCCAGAGATGCGCTGCTTACCCCACGAGAGGCTCTTTTCAGGGCGCTTCTTCGTGAGTCCCGAGAAGTCGGCGATGCTCATCTGCCTTCTCGCGTTGCTCGTTGGTTTCTGCTGGATGACGGGCATGGCTTAGGAAGTGCGGAAGGTAGAGAGATCGAGCTTCTTGCTCTTCTTTGAGAGGGTGACAATCATACGCTTGCTGCGGTGGCGCTTCTCCATAACGGTTCCCTGTCCGACGATACGAGTCTTTGGGCGGGTCAGGAGAACGCGCACTGATTCAGCGTCGACATCGAAGTACTTACGGAGTGCATTTTTCACATCAATCTTCGTGGAGTGCGGGTGAACTTTGATCACGTACACACCTTCAGTCTTGAGGCGTTCAGCCTTCTCCGTGACGACTGGGCCGATGATGACGGATGAGAGTTCCATAGGTTATTTGGCGGCTTTAGGAGCTTTTTTAGCAGCTGCTTTCTTCTTTGGAGCGGCCTTGGTCTTCGGCTCTTTCTTCACTTTTGGTGTCTTAGTCGCCTCCTTCTCTTTAGCGATGACAGCGCGAGCTTCGTCTTTCTTTGTGCGCTTCTCAGTGACGCTGTCGCCCTTTGCGAATGTATTTTCAGCGGCGGTGACTGCATCAGAAAGGAAAATGATGTGCTTGGCTGCAAGGATATCTTCTGGGTTGAGGTACTGAGCGAAGATGGCTTTCACACGAGGAATGTTACGAGTCGAAAGCTCAAGTCCGCGGTGACGACCAGCCGTGACAACAACGATGCGGCGACCGAACTCCACTGGGAGTTTGTTGAGAAGCGTCATGAAGTTCTTCGTCTTCGTGTCATCCTCCGGATAGTTCTCGAGTCCAATGATCGCTCCCTCTTTGGCGCGGAATGAGAGACAGGAGAAGAGAGCGGCGCGGCGCATTTTCTTCGGCATGTCCTTCGTGAAGTTGGCTTCGTTACGTGGTCCCCAAGCCTTGCCTCCTCCACGCATGATTGGGCTGCGGAGTGCACCACGACGAGCGTTACCTGTGTGCTTCTGGTCGTAGGCCTTCTTCGTGGTTCCGGCGATCTCACCGCGGTGCTTCACGTGTGCGATAGGATTGCGGCGGTTAGAGAGCTGACGAACGAGAGCAAGGTGCATGAGACCCTTGTTGATCTTGGCCTCGAACAAGCGTGCTGGGAGCTCGAGAGAGCCCTTCTTGGTACCCGTTGCTGTATAGAGGTCGATTTTCATGATTATTTCTTAGTAGGGGCAGCAGCTTTAGCTGGTTCTGCAGTGAGATAGACGAGTGATCCGTTGCCGCCCGGAATTGGGCCCTTGATACCGATAATCTTCTTTTCAACGTCGTTTACGAGTACAGCGCGGTGCTTGAGCGTGACGGTCTCGGATCCCATGTGTCCTGGCATTTTCTTACCAGCATGGATACGACCCGGCCACGTTCTCATACCGACGGAACCTGGCTCGCGCTTGAAGTGTGAACCGTGGGATGCTGGACCTCCGGAGAAGTGCCAACGCTTCATAACACCCTGGAAACCCTTTCCTTTACCGATTCCCTTCACAGTGACGAGACTCTCTAAAGGAAGAGATTCAACAGTGAGCTTGTTACCAATCGCGTGACCCTCGAGGGAGTCGACCGTGAACTCTTTCTGATCTGAGTGCTTCACGAGATTCTTTCCCTTACGAGTCTTCTGTGTGTACTCGCGTGCGCCGAGGACAACTGCCTCGTAGCCATCCTTCTCCTTTGTCTTCGTACGAACAACCGTGTTGTCCTCCACTTTAAGGTACGTCACTGGGACGGCCTCTCCGTTCGGGAGGAACACGCGGGACATGCCGATCTTGCGGGCGATAAGGCCGAGGGCCATAGGAGTGCTTGGAGGTTCCATCACATCCGCTTGTCTACTAAAGGTGAGAGGCGGATCGGAACGTAAGCTTTTCTTTCGAAAGCCGGTGCACTTTACTGGTCGATTTTTCCTAGGTCAAGCACGATTCACAAAGAAATTGTTCAATGCAGAGGGATTGACGATTTTTTTGAAGGAAAAACGGCAATCGAGGCATCATGCATTTCTTCTGCCATAGTTGCTGCTGCGTTATGAGGAGAAATTGGCTATTCTGGATCTATGGATCCCATTCGTTTTGAGAAAGCCAACAAACTGCGTGCACTGAAGCGTCTGCCGTATGCCGCCAAGTTTGCAAGGTCGCATACGCTGAAGGCCGCGCACGATGCAGGTGAAGGAACAGCCGTCACAGTCGCCGGTCGCATCATGCTTTTCAGGGAAATGGGAAAGCTCACTTTTGCTCAGCTGCAAGACCACACTGGACGTTTACAAATTGCATTTCGCGACGAAGAGCTAGGGAAAGAAGAGCACAAACTTTTGCAGAAGATGATCGACCTCGGTGACATCATCGGAATTTCCGGTGAACGTTTTACGACGCAAAAAGGTGAACCGACAATCAATGTGAAAAGTTGGACGATGCTCACGAAAGCACTCCGTCAGCCGCCAGAAAAATGGCATGGAATTTCTGATCGTGAGACTGCGTACAGAAAAAGATATTTGGACACGATGAGTAACCGTGAAGCGTTCGACAGGTTTCAGTTTCGCTCCGCATTCATCAAAGCAATGCGCGAGTTTTACTGGAGTCATGGCTTCACGGAGGTCGATCTTCCAGTTCTTGTAAATTCTGCTTCTGGAGCGCTTGCAACACCATTTACGACACATCACAACGCACTCGATTTGGATGTGTATTTGCGCATCGCGCTCGAGACACATCAGAAAGAATGCCTCGTCGGTGGTTTTGATAAAACATTCGCACTCGGTCCGGTGTTCCGTAACGAAGGCATGGACCCATCACATCTCCAGGAGTTCACGATGTGTGAACACTATGCATCGTACTGGGACTACGAAGACAACATGCGTTTTACGGAAGACATGCTCCGTACGCTTCTCACGAAAACGCTCGGTACGACGAAGGTAAAAATTCCTGATCGTGATGGAAAACCGATCGAAGTCGACTTCGGTGGCGACTGGCCACGGCTCTCGATGCGCGATGTCATCCTGAAAGATTGCGGAATTGACTATGATACGACAAAGACCGCAGATGCGCTCAGGCAAGCCATGAAAGACAAAGGCATCCAACTCGACACCGATATCTCGAAGCTCGGCCGCGGCAACTTGATCGATCAACTCTATAAGAAGGTGAGTCGACCAAAGATTGTTGCGCCGGTGTTCATCACGAAGCATCCGCTTGATCTTTCTCCGCTCGCGCGCCGGAATGATGAAAACCCCGACATCACAGATAGATTCCAACTCGTTGTCGGTGGATGGGAAATCGTGAATGCGTACTCCGAGCTCGTTGATCCTGTCGATCAGGCTGAGCGATTCATTGCGCAATCGACGGCCAAAGAAGGAGGCGACGCCGATGCACACGGCAAAGATGATGAATTCGTCGAAGCGCTGGAATATGGCTGCCCGCCGTGTTCAGGCTGGGGTATGGGTATCGATAGAATCGTCACGCTCCTGACGTCACAAGAGAACCTGCGCGATGTTGTTCTGTTCCCGATCATGAAGCCGGAACACAAAAGTTCTGCTGCCGTCGCACCGAAGAAAGATGTTGCTGCAAAACCAGCTGCCTCACTTCCATCCGCTGGAGGCGCGCACCTTTTGCAGCACGCGGACTACGGTCATCTTCTTCCTGCGGCACATGGTCTTCTTGAAACTCACGCTGTCCAAACGAAAGCGCACTTGATCGCAACTGGTGCCGCGATGGAAGCACTCGCCAAGAAATTTGGCGGTGATCCAGCGACATGGAAGGTCGCAGGCATGCTCCATGACCTTGATTGGGATTCTTTGCAGAAGGATGCGGAAAAACACTGTGGTAGTACATTGGAACAGATGCTTTCAACCATCAAAGCACCAGCAGAATTGCTTGCAGATATCCGTGCGCACTACGCGCACAAATATGGAGCGGACTATCCACTGAATACACAGCTTCGAAAATGTTTGTACTGCGTCGATGAGCTCACTGGTTTCATCATCGCGGTGACGTATGTACGCCCAAGTAAAAAAATCGCGGACGTCGAAGTCTCAAGCGTAAAGAAGAAACTGAAAGACAAAGGCTTCGCCGCGCAGGTGAGTCGTGAGCAAATCAAGGAATGTGAAACGCTGCTTGGCATGCCACTCGATGAGATGATTGAACTCACGCTCACAGCTATGAAAGGCGTGGCTACTGACCTAGGTCTGTAAAAGTTCGATTTTTGGCTTACATTCGATGAAAATCCTGCGAATAATTTGCGTCCACCAGAATGATCATGCGTGCTGAGGGATTTCCAGGGAAAGATCCTGCGCTGACTTCCGAGTCAAAATATCGACAATATTGCCAGGACGAAGGATGAGGCTATTCACATGCCCCCCTCTCGCGCAAGGAGACATCATCTTCAAAGGGATATCGGGGGACGCCAACTCGACAATGACAATTTGAACGTCGATTCCTCGATCTTCCATGGAATAAATAAATTCCTGGAGTTGCGTCGGTTTTTTGAGCATCTTTGCACGAAATTGCTCATCACTCGTGGTCGTATCGAAGAGAAATAGCCTGCTGCAGTGCTTGCCTGTAGGGTCCATGCCGGTAGCGATAGCCGCATCCACCTCTGTCAAAGTGCCTTGCGAATCTTGAAGAGGCTTATTGCGATGTGATGCATGTGAATTCCCAATTGATTGATGAAATTTAATTTCACAATTCAGGCGTGTCGTAAATCGCAGGCTATAACGACCAGACGATCCATCGGGTATTGCAAACCTCGATTTTCGATCAAGCAGCATCGTGTCTGAGGACTGCTGACCGGATGCAAATGCATCTGTCAGCATCTGTTGAAGAATAAGCTCTCCGACACATCCACGGATACGGCGCTCATTCGTTGCTGGATCAAGCTTGTGAATCTTCTGATTCGACTTTCTATTTGTATTGGTATTACGCAATTCATCACGAATATGTGCTTTTACAGCCTTCAGATGCTCTCCCCATGCCTCTGGTGAAGCCATGGTAAGCGAGTCTGTACTGCAAATATTTTGGACTCTCTCTTGAAGAGCTTCATCAATATCTCTGAAGGAAAGGCATGGCGTCTCATTTGTCAGCGTTAGTGTGTTGTCTGTAAGCGTAGACCAGAGTTGGGATGAAGCACTCGTAAGAATCCGTTCAAGATTCTGCAGAATCTCGCTACTAGCGCCTTCGTTATTCTCGCCTGGTTGAATAGAAATAGTAACAGAACCATTCAAGGCTATTGCTCGTTGTACCGAGGCACGCAAAGACTCCAAAGAAGAATGCTCTCCAATTTTCCCACTTTGCCGTGGAGAAAAGTCAGCAGCAGAGAGTTTGATTTCTGAACTTGCAACAAGCATTGCACGTCACCGTAACGAATGAAAAAAAGAATGCAAGAAAAAGCGTATCCGTGCCTACTTCCTACGGATTATTCTGCGGATATTATGCAAGGATGTATTCCTTGCCACGCTCTGGCATTTCGACGTGCACCTTCATAGCCGCAGCCGTGCGCTCTGCAAGAGCGAACATACCGCGCTCTTCACCGTGCACAAGGAACAGGCCTTTGAGGCCCGGTACGGCCTGAATAAGCTTATCCAGGTCATTCTTATCAGCATGGCCCGAGTACGCGTTGATGTAGTGAATTTCGGCTTTCTTGCGGATGACTTGATCGAAAATTTTCACATCCGTGTACTGCGGATCAATGATGCGACGACCGAGTGTATTTTCGGCCATGTAACCCACAGCAAGCACAGTGTTTCTTGGGTCAGCGAGTTCGTTTTTGAGGTGATGGCGGATGCGACCAGCTTCACACATACCGGAACCAGCCATAATGATCATGGGGCCGCGTGCACCGTTGAGTTCTTTACTTTCCTCAGGAGTTTCCGTGTACGTGACGAGTGAGAACTGGAACGGATTGTGCGCCTTGCGAAGGAAGCGATCGAACATGTCTTGGTCATAACACTCCGGATGTTTCTGGAAAATGCCGGTGACTTTGGATGCGAGAGGAGAGTCGATAATGATCGGAACCGCTGGAATTTCTTTTGCGTCCCACAGAACGTGAAGGTCGTAAACGATCTCCTGTGTGCGCTCCAAAGAAAAAGCTGGGATGAGGACTTTTCCGCCTCTGGCTGCGGTTTTAATGATAACGTCACGAAGCTTTTCACGAGCTGTGAGAATGCTATCGTGCTCACGATCTCCGTACGTACTTTCACAAATAAGATAATCCACCGGTGGCATAGATTCCGGATCTCGGATGATCGGGAGAGTGGAACGTCCGACGTCACCGGAAAAACCGATGCGTACCGTTTTTCCATCTTTTTCGATTTCAAGAAGCATCATCGCCGAGCCGAGAATATGACCGGCTTCCATGAACGAGCAGTACACACCGGGCACGACTTGGAATCTCTCGTGATAATTTTTTCCGACGAAAAGCTTCATGCATTCCGTCGCATCCTGCTGTGTATACAGAGGTCCGGTTGAGGGCAACATGGATTTCTCCAAGTGCCTACGGTGGAAATCTTCATCTTTTTCCTGAATGTAACCGCTGTCCTGGAGCATGACCTCCGTTAAGTCTTGCGTGGCGTAGGTACAGAAAATAGCCCCCTCGTAGCCCTTCTTGTAGAGCAGTGGAATGCGTCCTGAGTGATCCATGTGTGCATGTGAGAGCACCATGGCATCAATCCCTGTTTTCGCGTCAAAGAGGAAACCTGCGTTCTTAGCGGCAGCTTCACTGCGACGGCCTTGGAACATGCCGCAGTCGAGAAGGATGGATGTATCACCCATCCGAAGCTCGTGGCAGGTGCCCGTGACTTCTCTGGCCGCTCCGTGGGAAATAAGTTTAATGTCCATGTGCTTCAGACCATTATATCTTAACAGACTGTAAAAGTCTCGTTTTTTCCTCTTCCGTTAGGGCTCGAACGGCACCCGGCTTCATGGTGTCATCGGTCAGGGTCATGATACGAATGCGACGCAGTGCCTTCACGGTGTAGCCAGTCTGCTGAAACATGCGACGTACCTGACGGTTCTTGCCCTCGGTCAAAACCACGCGAGCCCTAGTTGGTGCGATTTTCCAGCACTTGAGGGGCTTGGTTTCAGCACCGTCCATTTGGAAGCCTACTTCAATTTTTCGGCATACCAAAGGACTGATGGGCTGCGCTGTTTCGACCTCATACTCTTTCTCGTGGTTAAACTTCGGATGGGTCAGGCGATAGGCGAGCACGCCATCGTTGGTAAAAAGCAAAAGCCCAGACGAATCCTTATCGAGTCGGCCAACGGGGAAGACTTTGCCCCTCAGTTCGGGTGGCAAGACATCTCGGACTGTCCGAGTACCCGCACGTACCGTCTGCCCCTTCAAATTTGGCTCTTTGAGCGTTGTTCTCTCGATATTGACTGTCTCTACGCCCACAAGCTTGTTCATCACGTAATAGAGCATTTTTGTGCGATCCTCGAGGATCTTGCCATCGACCTCGATGGTATCGATGAGAGGATCTGCTTTTTGCCCAAGGATGGCCGTGACGCCATTCACCTTCACCAGACCCGAGGTGATGTACTCCTCAGACTTACGCCTGGAAGCAATACCACGTTCGGAGAGGATTTTCTGGAGTCGTTCAAGCATAGACGCAGTGTAGCTTCGAACGTCGATTTTCGCGTACACCGTTTTCAGATTTAGCAGTTCACAAAAAACAATTCTTAGAACTGGCAAGAAATGAAAACCTCATTCACACGTCTTCATATGTAGTGCACGCCCTTCATGTTCACTGAGGAGTGGATCAAGGGCGTGCGCAATGATTTACCCTCTCCTCCCAATTCTCTATGAGCATTCTCTACGCTGTCATCATCGGAATCATCGCAGGCTGGCTTGCAGGCCTCTTCGTCAAAGGTCGTGGCTTTGGCATGCTCGGCAACCTGGTCGTCGGCATCATCGGTGCCGTCATCGGTAGCTGGGTTTTTGGCCTTCTTGGCATCAATGCCTACGGTTCGTTTGGTCCACTCATTACAGCTTTCATCGGCGCTGTGCTCTTTTTGGCGCTTGTGAAAGCCATGAAACATGCCTAGTTCCCATCTATTCTTTCCCTCTTTCTTCTATGGCTAATACCGATTCTACGAGCAGCATTGTCGTTGCAATTGTCGCCATCGTCGCAGTCATCACCGTTGCATATGTCGGGCTGATGTTTCTGAACAAAGCACCGTCTGAAAATCCAGAAGGTACGACTGCCGGTATTGATCTCAGTATCGGTAATGACAATCCTCCTCCCCCTGCTTATGCCGAATAATCTCATCACCATCGGCCAAAGTCCCGTCGCTCTCATGGTTCGACTCATCAACTTCGCTACGGGCATCGTTGAATTTCTTCTCGGTCTCCGGTTCTTCCTACGATTTGCAGGAGCCAATGCAGGCAACGGATTCGTGGCGTTTATCTACCAGTTTTCCGATCTTTTCCTTGCACCGTTTCGCAGTATTTTTCCGCGCTCCGTCATCGAAGGATCAGTCCTGGAATGGTCTACGCTCTTTGCCATGGCCATCTACGGCATCGTTGGATACGCGCTGACGCAACTCATTCTGATACTGACGAAACACGAAGACGTCGTCGAAGTGGATGTTGAACCCCTGGATATCGACACGTTAAAAAATGTCTAATACATATGCAAAAAAGCACCCTGCCTATGGGGTGCTTTTGCTATGTTGCAGACTGAAGAAAGGCGTTCTAGCATGTGGAATATGCACATGCACAAGCACACCACTCTCGTTCTCGCAGCTCTTGCAATCGTCTTTACCGCGACTGTGATCGTCATTGCTTCTCCGAGCATTCGAGCAAGTCTTACAGGCTCCTCATCTTCTCGCAGCAGTACGAGTTCGTCATTCTCTCGTTCGCCATCGTCGAGTATCGCAACGACATCGTCGTCCGTAGCCATGACGAGTTCGAGTGACTCCTCTCTTTCTAGCTCTGAAAGCACCTCAGCCAAGAAAGGTGATGTCTGCGTTCGAGATGCGTCCTGCAAGCCTCTGGCCTGCATCAACGGGACCTGCCAATAGCACGTCGAAAAAGCCTCTCTGAGGCTCGTTTTAGGTACGTTCAAGGAGCCAAAGAAGCTCTCGCTTCTTAGACTCTTTGTTCACTCAGCACTTAGTCTTGGCACCGACCTACTCTTGCACGGTGGAACCGTACTACCATTGGCGCGCTTGAGCTTAACTGCCGTGTTCGGAATGGGAACGGGTGTTTCCCCAAGGCTATAGGCACCAAGACAAAATGCTGATGTGAAATAACAATCAATAATGAATATCGGTGAGCATGAAGGAATTTCTTCCCGCATGTCCACGTAATGCCCGCGTTAATGGGCCATGAACAGCACGATAATGAAAATATATGTTCAATCTCCCGTTAGTGCTACTCGGCTAAACACATTGCTGTGCGTACACCTGTAGCCTATCTACCTCGTAGTCTACGAGGGGGATTATGG